>NZ_VDHF01000091.1:0-21059 GCF_006228025.1 Testudinibacter crocodili | reverse complement strand
CCTTTTTGTCTACTATGCCAATTTTTACCAAATCCACTTGTCGATTAGCCGGTAGGATCGCCAGTACGGTTTGTTTCATTCCGTTACCCTCCAGGGTGGATACCAAGGCTTTAGCGCCCTGTCCAAGTTTAGTGCCGCGAACTTTGTCACTGCTTGCAATTTTCCGGCGGAGAGGTGTGCAACCATGCGGTAACGGGCTTGGTGTTGATTAAGCAATGCAACGACTTGTTGGAAAGTTTGTGGTGACATAATTTTTTAGTTACAAGCTTTAGTTACAAGCTAAAGTGCGATTTGAATAAGATAAAGAGGGGGCAGATCATTATTACCCCTCATCCAAACGGTTAATATGCTTTTTCGCCGCAATCCAAGCGCCGCACCAGCCGGTGAAAGCGGCTAGCATAATGATAAAAATAGCTTCAATCAGGTTGATGCCGTTTAATTCATATTTGACGGCAAAAATATTGGCGACATATTCAATTGCGGTGGAAAAATAGGCAATCGTAACTGCACTTAGCAATGCTGCCAAAATGCCGCCGACAATGCCATAGATTAAGCCGGTGTATAAAAACGGGCGTAGGATAAAATGTTCGGTAGCGCCAAGCAGTTTCATCACTTCAATATTGGCGCGGCTGCTGTAAACATCTGAGCGAATGCTGTTGCCGATCACCAACACCACCGCCAATAACATTAGCAGGGTGCAAACCACCGCAATTCGTCCTGCCAGCCAAGTGATTGCCGCCAGTTTTTCCAGCCAATCACTATCCAACCGCACTTCATCTACACCTTTAACTTTGTTGAGCGCAACGCGCAGATCGGCTAATTTCGCAGATTGTTGAAACTCCTCTTGTGGCGTGATCATCACCACTGCCGGCAGCGGGTTGTCATCCAGCAATTCCAGCTCACTACCAAATCCTGACCAAGCGCGAAAATCCTCCAAACTTTGTTGGCGCGAAACATAACTTAATGCAGCAACCCCCTCTTGTTGGCGCAATTTTTCTACTACTAGATTGGCATCGGCTTCACTTAAGGTTTTATGCAGATAAACCGTGATTTGCGATTCAGGATAAAATTCGGTGGCGGCTTGTTTGGTATTTTTCCACAACAAGTAGCTGATGGTTGGAATGGTCAGCGAAACCGCAATGACCAATACGGTTAAAATGGTGCCGATTTTTTTGTTCCAAAGATCGGTCAGCACCGATTTCATCACATACTGAATATTTAGCCAAAACGGCGCTTGCAAGCGACGAGAATTCATATTTTTTACCGCTCCTACTGAAATGCCCGCAAATGACCCTGTTCCAAGACTAAGGTCGGTTTTGGTTTTTGTTGAATGATGTTGTGGTCGTGAGTAGCAATTAATACAGTAACACCGATGCGGTTAAACTCCTCAAACAGGCGAAAAATTTCCTGCGACAGGGCTTTGTCCAGATTACCGGTCGGTTCGTCTGCCAACAGCAATTGTGGTCGATTGACCACGGCGCGGGCGATATCCACTCGTTGTTGTTCGCCGCCGGAAAGGTGTGCCGGCAAATGGTTGGCACGGTGTAGCAAACCGACTTTGTCTAATGCTGCCGAGGCTCTGCGTTTAATTTCGTTCGGGTGCATACCGCTGATAATCAGCGGCAGAGAGACATTTTCCAATACTGAGCGGTCTGCCAGTAAGCGGTAGTCTTGGTGTACCATGCCGATTTGGCGTCGTAAAAAAGGAATTTGCTCCGAGTTGATGCGGGTAATATCGTGACCGTTGAAAAACACACTGCCGCCATTGGCTCGTTCAATCCCCATAATCAATTTCAATAAGGTGCTCTTGCCAGCACCGGAATGGCCGGTCAGATAACTCATACTGCCGAGCGGCAGGTGGAAACTCAACCCTTGCAAGGCTTGCTTGCCGCCCAGATAGGCTTTGCTGACATTCACAAAACGAATCATATTCTCTCTCTTGTTGTTAGGAAGCGCTGACTTATTGCTCGCTTTCCTGACTAAATAACGCTTCAATAAACTCTTTTGCCTCAAACGGACGCAGATCATCGATCTTTTCCCCGACACCGATATAGCGAATCGGCACTTTAAATTGATCGGCAATGGCAAAAATCACACCACCTTTTGCGGTGCCGTCGAGCTTGGTGAGCGTAATTCCAGTCAAGCCGACCGCTTCGTTAAACAGTTTGGCTTGGCTGATGGCATTCTGCCCAGTGCCAGCATCCAGTGTCAACATAATCTCATGCGGCGCCTGTGGGTCGATTTTTTGCATTACCCGCACAATTTTTTTCAATTCGTCCATTAAGTTATTTTTATTTTGTAAGCGCCCGGCAGTATCCGCCAATAAAATATCGATATTTTTGGCTTGTGCCGATTCCAGTGCATCATACAGCACCGAAGCCGAATCGGAACCACTGCTTTGCGCCACCACCGGAATATGGTTGCGTTCGCCCCAAACTTGCAATTGCTCAACTGCCGCCGCACGGAAGGTGTCGCCTGCCGCCAACATCACCGATTTGCCTTGCGATTGGAACTGGCGTGCTAATTTGCCGATGGTGGTGGTTTTGCCGACGCCATTGACCCCGACCATTAAAATCACAAATGGTTTTTTATCCGCCAGCACCAACGGCTGCGCCACTGGTTGCAAAATCTCTGCCATCTCGTCTTTCAATTTTTGATACAACTGTTCGGCATCACGTAACTCTTTTTTCGAGGCATGCTGGGTCAGATTGTTGATAATTTTGGTGGTGGTCGGCATACCGATATCGGCGATCAACAGCTGCTCTTCCAGCTCTTCAAACAACTCATCATCGATTTTTTTGCCAATGAATAGATTACGAAATCCGGAACCTAGGTTTTGTTTAGTTTTTACCAAGCCTTTCAGCAAACGGCTGAAAAAGCCGCCTTCGCTCGGTTTTTCTTGTTCTTTAGGTTGTGCTTGCTGCTGCGCCAACCGCACTTTTTCGGCAGCTTCTTGTTCAGCCTGTTGCTGTGCTAATGCTTCGGCTTGTCTAGCGGCTTCCTGTGCCGCTTGCTGCTGCGCCAACCGCACTTTTTCGGCAGCTTCTTGTTCAGCCTGTTGCTGTGCTAATGCTTCGGCTTGTCTAGCGGCTTCTTGTTCTGCTTGCTGCTGCGCCAACCGCACTTTTTCGTCGGCTTGCTGCTCTGTCTGCTGCTCTGTCTGCTGTTGCTCTTTGCTGCCCAAACCTAACCAAGACCAAAAACCGCTCTTTTTCTTATTATCCGTCATTCCCGTTTTCTCACTAATACTTAATCAATTCAGTGATGAAGTGAAGTCTATTAAAGACCATTCAAATTGAGGGCTAGTTTATCACTTAACCGCTTTTTTTGTGAAATTTTCTCAACCGCATATTTTCTCAAGCGTACTTTTATGATTTCGCCGCCTGTTTGATCAGTTGCAAGGTCAATTCGCAGGATTTGATAAATGACGGGATTGGTAAAAATTCAAATTTAGAGTGAAAGTTATGTGCGCCGGTGAAATAGTTCGGAGTGGTAATGCCTTTTACCGAAAGTGCTGCACCGTCGGTGCCGCCACGCATTGGGGTGACTTTTGCAGTGATGTCGAGCTGTTGCATGGCGCTGAACAGTAAATCGATTGAGCGACGATCATCGGTTAAGGTGTTGGCGATATTGCCGTAAATATCCTCAATGTGACACTCGATTCTGATTTGTGGATATTGCTGTTGTAGTTGTGTAACCGATTGTAAAATAAAATCTTTACGCTGTTCAAAAGCAGTTTTATCAAAATCGCGAATTGCAATTTGCAGCTTAGCTTGGCTTTGGTTGGCGTCAACACGGTTAAACCACCAATAGCCCTCTTTTTGCTCGGTGCACTCCGGTGTTTGGTTGCGATCGAAACGGCTGATCAAATCATGGGCGACTAAAATTGGGTTGACCATCACGCCTTTTGCCGACATTGGGTGGGCGCTGACGCCGTAGATGGTAATGTCGGCAGCAGCGGCATTAAAGTTCTCGTACACCACTTCGCCCAATTCACAACAGTCGATAGTATAAGCAAAATCCGGTTTGAAGCGGGTTAGATCCAGTCGTTTTGCGCCGCGCAAGCCAATCTCTTCGTCAGGCACAAACGCAATATAAATATCGCCGGTCGGGATTTTTTGTTGTTGAATGATCGAAAGTGCGGTCATGATATTTGCAATCGCCGCTTTGTTGTCGGCACCCAACACGCTGGTACCATCGCTGAAAATGATTTCTTGCCCTTGATACGCAAGAATTTCAGGGTGTTCGGCGACGTTCAACTCAATATTTTGTGCCGAATTTAATACAAGATCAGTGCCGTCAAAGCGTTTAATTTGTGGTGAAATTTGTGCCGACAGTGCAACATCGACGGTATCCATGTGTGCCACGAATCCAATTGGCGTAGCATTCGGCACGCTGCCCGGCAAAAGTGCGGTTACATTGGCATATTGATCAATATGAATCTGGCTTAAGCCCAGCTGTTTTAATTCTTCCGACAATAATTCCGCCATTTTCCATTGCCCATCTGAGCTGGGCACGATTGAAGCTGCGGCATTACTTTGGCTGCTGATTGCCAGATAACGAAAAAAGCGTTCAATTAGCTGTTGTTGCATTATGTTCTCCTTATGTGCAGTTATGCTTTCGGGTAAGTGTATCCACTGTCAAAACCGAGCGGAATCCCAAGCCACCAGTAAACATACAATACGAGCGTCAAGACGATAAATAAGCCGATAGTATAAGGAATCATCATCGAACACAATGTGCCGACGCCAGTGTTTTTGCAGTACCGTTGGCAGTATGAAATCAAGAGTGGATAAAAGGCAAACATTGGAGTGGATACGTTGACCACCGAGTCGCTGATGCGAAACGCAGCTTGGGTTAATTCCGGCGAAATATTCACCGACATTAGCATCGGCACCAAAATAGAGGATAAAATTGCCCATTTTGAAGTGGCGGAGGTGATAATAATATTTAAAAGTGCGGTCAGGATTAATACGCCGAAAATCGTAATACCGGACGGCATTTGCAGTGATTTCAAGAACTCAGCGCCCGATAAGGCGATTAGCGTGCCAATGCCGGAGCGGTTAAATGAGTACAGAAATTGGGCGCAAAAGAATGAAAATACAATGAAAGGCACTAAGGTATAGGTGATCTTTTCCATTGATTTAGTGACCGTTCGTGTGTCGCTGAAGGTTTTGGCGATCACGCCGTGGATCAGTGACGGTACGGCAAAAAATAACAGCAATAGCGGTACGATGATCTGCATAATCGGGGCTGTTGGGCTGGTCAGCGAGCCTTCCGGTGAGCGTAATAATGAATTTTGCGGTGCTGCGGTGGCAAACAGCCCGATGGCAATCAAAATGAAAACCGCACTTGCCCAACGAAAGGCTTTTAAATCCAGCGCAGAAGGCTGCTGGATTTCAATGTGTGCCGAATCCAGCTCGTTGGAAAGCGGCATGGTTCTTTTTAAACGTGGGTCGATGATTTTGTCAGTAATATACCAACAGACACCAATCACAAAAAACGTGCTGCCGAAACTCAAAAAGTAGTTTGCTAAAATATTGACCTCATAGCTTGGATCAATAATACGTGCCGCATTTTGCGTAAAACTTTGCATAATCGGATCGATAATAGATGGCGTGAAACTGGCTGAGAAGCCGCCAGCCAAACCGGCAAATGACGCGGCAATGCCGGATAACGGATGTTTACCGACTGAATAGAAAATCAGTGCGGCGACCGGCATTAAAATCACATAGGCAGAATCAGATGCGATGTGTGCAAAAACCGCAACTGTAATCACCGCCGGGGTTACGATATTTTTCGGAATGATATTTAAGGCGCGGCTCAAGCCAACGTTGATAAAGCCGCTGGCTTCGGCAATCCCGATACCGATGGTTGCGACAATGGTAATACCTAATGGCGGAAAGTTGACGAAGTTTTTAGTCAGCGAGGTCAAAAATGCTAAAATTTCAGACGGTTGAAATAAATTGACAATCACCAATGGCTGCTGCGTAATTGGATTGATGTAGTCAAAGCTGAAGTAAGACAGCCCCCACGAAAGCAGCCAGCAAATAATCAGGGCATATACAAACAACATGGTAATATCCGGCAATTTATTGCCGATATATTCGATTTTTTGCAGCCAATCACGCTTTATGACTAATTTTTCTGACATTTTGAAAGACCTTAATATTGAAGAATAAGAAAGTATTTGTAGCAGTTTATGTTGTTCTAGTAAAGAAAAAGGGACGACCCAGACAGGCAATCCCTTTTGATGATATACAAAGTGCGGTCAACTTAATGCGCTTGATCCAATTGTCCGTGATCTTCGATCGCCGGTTGGTTTTCATCAAACTCCGGCAGAGGTTTATGTTGGCTGGCGATAAAGCTGTAGATCACCGGCAACACAAATAATGTGAACAATGTGCCGATGGCCAAACCGGAGATGATGACGACACCAATACTGAAGCGGGAAATGGCACCGGCGCCGGAGGCGTACAGCAGTGGAATCAGCCCGGCGATCATCGCGGCGGTGGTCATCAAAATCGGGCGCAAACGAATACGAGCCGCTTCTGAAATTGCCTCGATACGGTTTTTACCGTGCAGCAACTGCTCTTCTTTGGCAACTTCACACATTAAAATACCGTGCTTGGTGATCAGTCCGACCAAGGTGATCAGCCCAACTTCCGAGTAGATATTCAAAGTCGTACCAGCAAGTCCTAAGAAATTCAGCAGATTAAGCATTAATAGCGCACCACTGATCGCCAGTGGCACCGAAACCATGATCACCAATGGATCACGAATCGACTCAAACTGGATCGCCAACACCAAGAAGATAATGATTACCGCCAAACCAAAAGTGGTTGCCAGCGTATTGCCTTCTTGTACATATTGCCGTGATTCGCCACGGAAATCATAGGTGTAACCTTGTGGCAATAGCTCAGCACCACTGGTTTGGAACCATTGAACTGCATCTCCGATCGATCCGCTTGGTACGCCACTGATCACCGCAGAATTTAGCTGGTTAAAGCGTGGCAGTGACAGCGGTTGGGTTTTTAGTTCCAGTTTAATTAAGCTGCTGAGCGGTACCGAACGTCCATCAGCGGCAATCAGGGAGTAGCTGTTCATTGATTCCGGATTCAGGCGTTTCTTGCGTTCCACTTCTGAAATAATTTTATAAGCACGCCCTTCAATATCTACTCGAGTAACAGTAGCGCCGGAGAGGAAACTACCTAAGGTGCTGCTGATTTGGCTCATGGTAATACCATAGGAGTTGGCTTTGTCCATATCGATATCCATGTGCATTTCGGCGGTGTCGAAGCTCAAGTCCAGATTAGAGAAGATAAATTGCCCAGACTGTTGTGCCGCCTGCCAGACGGATTGAGCGATCAGCACTAAATCGGAGTAGCCATTCGGGGTAGTGATTACAAACGACACCGGCATCCCTTGCTCGCCAGTATCAATTTCTGGGAACGGAAAGCCGGAAACCGAAATTTCCGGGATATGTTTGGCTTTGTTGTTCAGATCTGCCATGATCTCTGCCTGACTACGGCTGCGCTCAGACCAATCCGCTAGTGTTGCAATGGCCAGTGCATTGTTTGAGGCGGGTACCCCGGAAATAATTTGTGAAAATTGAATTTCAGGGGTCTCTTTCAACAAGGTTTCATAAGCTTTCATCGAATCTTGTACATAATCTATATTTTTATTGGCGGAAGTAGTTCCAATCGCCAATAAGGCGCCTTTATCCTCATTTGGCACCAGTTCACTAGAAAGTGAACTAAACAACACCGGCAACGTGGTGAAAATAACCGCAGCAAAACCTAATACCCAGAATCGGTTTGCCATGGTCAGTGCTAACAAAGTGCGGTAGCCTTCGGTTAATTTGTGTAAAAATCCTTCGACACAGCGTTCCAATTTGCTTGGCGTAGCGCTGGCTTTCAATAGGTTGGCACACATCATCGGTGATAAAGTCAGGGCAATCACGCCGGAGATCAAAACTGCCCCCGCCAATGTCAAGGCAAACTCTTTGAACAATGTACCGGTGATTCCACCCATCAGCGCCATTGGTGAGTAAACCGCACACAGGGCGATGGTCATCGAAATGACGGGAACAGCGATTTCTCGGGTACCAATGATAGCCGCACGAAATGGCGTTTCTCCAAGTTTGATATGTCTATCAATATTTTCCAGCACCACGATTGCATCATCCACCACCAAACCAATTGCCAGAATCATCGCCAGCAGCGTCATCAAGTTAATCGAGAAATCAAAGGCTTGCAACAACATGATGACGCCGATCAGTGAGATCGGAATCGTCACCACCGGCACAATCATGGCACGGAAAGAACCGAGGAACATGGTGATCACCACCAACACGATCAGGGTGGCTTCCAAAATGGTTTTGACTACTTCTTCAATCGAGCTGTTGATAGCAATCGTGCGATCATATAACACTTTTGCCTGAATGCTTGGCGGTAAGTTTTTCTGGATAGTGTCCAATAACGGATAAATATTGTCGATCACGGTCAGCGGGTTAGCACTGGACGCCGGTTCAATTGACAATACCACTGCATTTTCGCCATTGGCAACGGCACGAGCATTGTCGCTTTCCTGATCCAATTCAACGGTGGCAATATCACTGAGATGCACTAACTTGTCGTTGTCAGCGCTAATGACCAGATTTTTAAGTTGCTCAACATCGGTGGTGGTGGTATTGACTTTATTTTTAATGACGGTGTACCAGCCGTTGGTGCTGCCTGCAGCGGTCTGTACATTGTTGCTGGAAAGTGCGGTCATCACTCTAGGGGCAGAAAGCCCTAAGGCCGCCATTTTTTGTGGATCCAACCAAATTCGCATGGCATACGGCGTGCCGCCGAAAATATCGACTTTAGCCACGCCGGGAATGGTGAAAAACTGCGGTTTGACCACCCGTTGGATGTAGTCGGTCACTTGGCTTGGGTCAAGCTGCTCTGAAGTAAAACTGACATACATCATACCCGAGCCACCCGTTGAAGAGGTAATGGTCGGATCATCAATATCACTTGGCAAGGCAGAGCGCACCGAATTGACTTTAGCAAGAATATCCGCCAATGCTGCATTCGGGTCGGTATTCAATTTCATTTTGACGGTAATAGTTGATACGCTTTGGCGGCTGCTGGATGACATATAATCAATATTGTCCGCTTGCGCAATGGCCTCTTCCAACTGTGAGGTCACGAACGCCTGAATCAGGTTGGCATCGGCACCGGCATAGACAGTGCTGACGTTGATCACGGTGGTCGTCATTTTCGGGTATTCACGCACGCTCAGTTTAGAAACCGCCTGCAAGCCTAAAATGACGATTAAAATACTGATCGCGGCGGCCAAGACCGGACGGCGAATAAAAATATCAGTAAAACGCATATATTTTCCTATCTTTTTGTCTGATTTTTGCTTACAACTTCGGTGTTGCGGCAGGCTGCTCACTACCAACACCGGCTTGGTCTGAAACCACAACCAGACTGCCGTTACTCAAACGCTGTTGTCCGCCGGTCACGATGATATCGCCGAACTGTAATGAACCGCTCTTCAAGTGAGAGTAAATGCCACTGCGTTCCAAGGTGTTGACCGTCACCAAATTAGCACGATACATCTTGTCCAGCTCTTTGTTATCGGCATATTTTTCTTTGTCCGCATCGGAAAGTGCGGTCAAGCGATACACACTTTCACCATACATATTGTAGGCAATTGCCACTTGCGGCAATACGATTTGATCGTATTCGGTGGTCAATGCAACCCGCACACGGGCAAACATACCTGATAGCAATTTGTCACGACTGTCTTCAACGGTAGCTTGCAAATCGATCAAGCCACTGGTCGAGGTAACCGCCGGCTCGATCGCCGAAATTTTGGCAGAGAACGTTTCACCGGCAAAGGCATCGACAACTGCGGTGACTTTTTGCCCGATAAACAGATTTTCTAAGCTATTTTGTCCTAAAGAAAAATCAATTTTAGTGGTACTGATGTCTTCTACCCGCACCATTGCCTGCCCGATGGTGACATATTGTCCAACATTAACTTGGATGATCCCGGTGACGCCATCAAACGGCGCATAAATTTGGCGACGAGCAATGGTGGCTTTGGCTGCTTCAATATTGGCAACCAATGCCCGATAGCTGGATTCGGCATTGTCCAATTCACTTTTTGACACGCTTTTACTGCGAAACAGGGTTTGATAACGTTGGTAGTTCGCCTGTACTGAGGTTAATTGGGCTTGATAGGCAGCTAAATTGGCTTTTTCCACATCGGAATCCAGTTCGATCAGCAAATCCCCTTTTTTAACGTGTTGCCCCGCCTGAACAAAAATCGATTTCACCGTGCCTGACATTTGTGAGCTAAGCATCGCCCCCTGATTTGGACGGATAATACCGGTGGCTTCGATAGCCGGTGTCCATTGTTGAGTCTGTACGGTGGTCACGGTGACTGGGTTGATTGCTTCCGGCATATTGGCAAAATAGGCAGCCATGCCGCGTGATTTCATCATCTGTAAGCCAATAACGGCGGCAAAAGCCAGAATAACAATGAGAAGCACCAATTTCATCACGAAAGAGCGCGATCTCTTAGGCTTGTTAGTTTGAATATCTGACATAAAAAAACTCCGTAAGAATAAAAATAGGATTGGTTTTGTGGTTAATAGCAAATACTTTGCCAAGTTCTGCGGATCACATCTTCAAGTATTTCAACAGCATAAGATTCATCATACTGTGCTTGCCTAAAAGCCAGTTTGATGGCACTTCCTAAGCTTAGCGCAAATAAAATATCATGAGGTAAATTAGATAAAACCCGTTGTTTCTGCCCTTGTTTAATAAATGTATTCCAGATATCTCGTCGTTGGTGGCAGCTTTTAACGAGTTCACCAAAACCAGGAAGACTGTCATATTGGTAGAAATTCTTTAAAACATGTGGATTTTGCTCGAAAAATTCCCAAAAGTTCCACCACATTTGACGATATTGCTCAAACAGCGATGCGTCAGGATTGTGCTTTTTAATTAACTGGGCATCAATTCGCGCAAAGAGATATTTTGCCAAATTGCTTAACAACTCTTCTTTATTGGTAAAATAGATATAAATAGTGCCGACAGAAATTCCGGCAGCTTTGGCGATTTTTTGCATTGACAGGGTGTGTAAACCGTCTTCTGCCATCAATTTTTCTGTTGCAACAAGGATTTGCTGGGCAGTTTGCGTTTCAGAATATTGCATGGGTTGAACCGACCTCAAAACGGTTAAATGAATGAACGTTCATTTTAGTCAGTTTGGTGTTGCAATTCAAGAAATAAAAAGTGATTTAATTGCTTTTTATCCTAAATAAAACGCTTCAATTGAAACGACTTAAAATTAGTGACAGCATACCGGCAGCAATTAATGGTCCGACCGGTACACCTTTGAAAAAAGCTACACCGGCGATGGTGCCGATCAATAGTCCTGTGATAATCGATGGGTGAGCACTCATTAACGTGACACCCCGCCCACCGAGCCAAGCAACAAAAATACCAACAACGATGGCAAGTATCATTTTCCAATTGAATAACAAACTACCGATGCCGTCCAATTTGATTTTGCCTGAAACCAGCGGGCTGAGCACGCCGATGGTCAATACCGTAATGCCGATGTGTAGTCCATATTTTTCTAGCCATGGTATATGTTGTTCTAACGGAGTTTGCTGCATCAGTAGCAATACAGCAGCAGAAATAATAATAGAATTATTATGGCTGAAGTAGCCGAGAATAATCAGGAAAATCAACATTGCTGCGGCAGCATTAAACTGAAAGAAAGACATAAAATTTCAAATTAAAGGGATAATAGTACCAATCTACTGGTGAGCAGGTGAAAAAGCAAGTGCATGATCACATTTAATCGTAATATAGAAAATTATATAACCATAAGTTTATCGCATATGACTTGATATAAATCAAAAGTCTCAAAGGTAAGCGGAAAAATACCTCTTTATAGTCATTAAATCTAGACGGAAAGCATGGATAATTTTACTTTCAAAGTTGTGATTGACCGCACTTTGTATTTTTACAGCCTATTTTGCGGTGAAGTCAGTGGTATTTAAGACAGGTTTTGGGAAATTGAGATGAGTGATTCAAACAGAGAAAACAGTGCCGAATGGCATGTTTGTGGTGTGGTGGTGCAATGTCGACCACAGGATGTTTTCTCGGTCAAAACCGCTTTGCAACAAATGGATTATACCGAGATCAACGCAGTTGATGAAAATAGTGGCAAGCTGGCGGTGGTGATGGAGTCACACAGTCAGGGCGCTTTATTAGAACGTATGGAGGCGGCGCGCAATATTCATGGCGTGTTGGCTGTCTCTTTGGTGTATCACCAACAAGATCAGAATTAATCAATCGGATGTGGGAACAGACGGAGGAACAGATGAATCTAAGTCGTCGTGAATTTATGAAAGCCAATGCTGCAACAGCAGCAACTATGGCTGTCGGTTTAAGTATTCCGGTGGTGAATGTCGCTGCTGCGGATAACGCCATAAAATGGGATAAAGCGGTTTGCCGTTTTTGTGGTACTGGCTGTAGCGTGTTGGTCGGTACACAAAACGGACGTGTGGTCGCATCACAAGGGGATCCGGATTCCGAAGTGAATCGTGGCTTGAACTGTATCAAGGGCTATTTCCTGCCGAAAATTATGTACGGTAAAGACCGTCTGACTCAGCCGATGTTGCGGATGAGCAATGGCCAATATGACAAACACGGTGAGTTTACCCCGGTCAGTTGGGATGTTGCTTTTAATACCATGGCGGATAAGTTCAAAGCAGCGATTGCCAAGAATGGACGCAATGCCGTAGGTTGTTTCACTTCCGGACAATCGACGATTTGGGAAGGTTATGCCCTGAACAAATTATACAAAGCCGGATTACGTTCCAACAATGTTGACCCGAATGCGCGTCACTGTATGGCTTCTGCTGCGGTGGCGTTTTTGCGTACCTTTGGTATTGATGAACCGATGGGCTGCTATGACGATATCGAACAAGCCGATGCTTTCGTGCTGTGGGGTTCAAACATGGCGGAAATGCACCCGATTTTGTGGTCACGGATTACCGATCGCCGCTTGTCGAAAAAAGATAGCCAAGTCTTTGTGTTATCGACTTTCGAACACCGCTCTTTTGAACTGGCAGACTACGGTATTGTGTTTACTCCACAAAGCGACTTGGCAATTCTGAACTATATCATCAATTATTTGATCCAAAATGATGCGATCAATTGGGATTTCGTCAACAAACATACCAAATTCAAAAAAGGCGACACCGATATCGGTTACGGCTTACGCCCTGAACATCCGTTAGAACAAAAAGCACAAAATGCCGGTAGCGGTAAAATGCACGACAGTACCTTTGAAGAGCTGAAAGCGGTGGTTGCCGAATATACGCTGGACAAAGCACATCAAATCAGTGGCGTACCGAAAGATCAACTGGAAGCCTTGGCAAAACTGTATGCGGATCCGAACAAGAAAATTGTTTCTTACTGGACCATGGGCTTTAACCAACATACTCGTGGTGTCTGGGTTAACCATTTGATGTATAACGTTCACTTGTTGACCGGCAAAATTTCACTACCGGGCTGCGGACCGTTCTCATTGACCGGACAGCCATCAGCTTGTGGTACTGCGCGTGAAGTGGGAACCTTTGCCCACCGCTTGCCAGCCGACATGGTGGTGACGAATGAGAAACACCGTGAGATTTGTGAAAAAGCGTGGAAACTGCCGAAAGGTACTATTTCAGATAAAGTCGGCTACCATGCCATTGCTCAAGACCGTGCATTAAAAGACAGAAAAATGAATGTGCTGTGGGTGATGTGTAACAACAATATGCAGGCTGGGCCGAATATCAATGAAGACCGTTTGCCGGGCTGGCGCCATCCGGAAAACTTTATCATTGTTTCCGATCCTTATCCGACAGCCAGTGCGTTGTCTGCCGATTTGATTCTGCCAACTTCAATGTGGGTGGAAAAAGAAGGGGCTTACGGTAATGCCGAGCGCCGCACTCAATTTTGGCATCAACTCGTGCCGAAAACCGGAGATTCTCGTTCTGATTTATGGCAGTTGGTCGAATTTGCCAAATATTTCAAAGTGGAAGAAGTTTGGGAAGAAGAGCTGTTGGCGCAAATGCCGGAATATCGTGGCAAAACACTGTACGATATTTTATTTGCCAATGGACAAATAAATAAATTCCCAATCAGTGATTGGGATGACAGCGTGTTGAATGATGAATCGCGCCATTTTGGCTACTACATTCAAAAAGGTTTATTCGAAGAATATGCTGAATTTGGTCGAGGTCATGGCCATGATTTGGCTGATTTTGATGTGTACCACAAAGCGCGTGGTTTGCGCTGGCCGGTAGTGGAGAACAAAGAGACCTTGTGGCGTTACCGCGAGGGTTATGACCCGTATGTCAAAGCCGGAGAAGGCGTGAACTTCTACGGACAGCCGGACGGACGTGCGATTATTCTTGCTGTGCCATATGAGCCACCTGCAGAAGCGCCGGATCAAGAGTACGATTTGTGGTTATCCACCGGTCGTGTGTTGGAGCATTGGCATACTGGCACCATGACCCGTCGTGTGCCTGAGCTGCACCGCTCTTTCCCGAATAACTTGCTGTATATGCATGCATTGGATGCCAAACAACGAGGCATGCGTCATGGCGACAAAGTCAAAGTGATTTCTCGCCGTGGCGAAATGGAAACGTATTTGGATACCCGTGGGCGTAATAAAGTGCCGCAAGGTTTGGTGTATACCACTTTCTTTGATGCCGGTCAGTTGGCAAACGTATTAACGTTGGATGCAACCGATCCGATTTCAAAAGAGACCGACTTTAAAAAATGCGCGGTTAAAGTGGTTAAAGCTTAAGTTTAGGCAAATTGATGAATAAGCCAACGGTTAATCCGAACCGTCGTCGTTTTTTGAAAGACGCAACTCGCACCGCAGGTGGCTTGGCCGGAATTGGATTGCTGCTTGGCTTGCAGCAGCAACAAAGTCTAGCAAGAGAAGGCGTGGCGTTACGTCCGCCTTTTGCGCTAGCGAATGATAAAGATTTTGCCGCAGCGTGTATTCGTTGTGGACAGTGTGTGCAAGCTTGTCCTTATGACATGCTGCATTTGGCGTCATTGTTATCACCGTTGGAAGCCGGAACGCCTTATTTTATCGCACGCGATAAACCGTGTGAAATGTGTGAGGATATTCCCTGTGCTAAAGCTTGTCCGAGTGGGGCATTAGACTCGACCCAAGATAATATCGATGATTCCCGTATGGGACTTTCGGTACTGCTGGATCAAGAAACCTGTCTGAATTGGCAAGGCTTGCGCTGTGATGTGTGTTATCGGGTTTGTCCGTTAATCGATAAAGCGATCACGCTGGAGATGCAGCACAACAATCGCAGTGACCGTCATGCCAAATTTATACCGACGGTCCATTCGGATGCTTGCACCGGCTGTGGTAAATGTGAACAAGCTTGCGTGTTGGAAGAAGCAGCGATTAAGGTATTGCCGATGGCGTTGGCAAAAGGCATGTTGGGGCAGCATTACCGCTTGGGTTGGGAAGAAAAAGAAAAAGCCGGGCATTCTTTATTGCCTGATGAGATGATTAAGTTACCGACTCGCTTACCGGAAACCTTGCCGGTGGAGAATCGATAATGGCAAATCCGATTAATCAGGCAGGGCGTGAAGCCAGACAAAAATTGGGCTGGTGGCATGCCAACCGTTTTCTGTTTTGGCGACGGCTGAGCCAACTGAGTATTTTGGCAATGTTTCTCAGTGGGCCATTATGGAATGTGTGGATTCTACGTGGCAACTACAGTAGCAGCATGTTACTGGACACTATCCCGCTTTCTGATCCACTGATGTTGGCGCAAAGTCTGGCGGCAGGACATCTTCCGTTGTTTACCGCACTTTTAGGCGGAATGATCGTGATCGCGGTATACGCATTACTCGGTAGCAAGGTGTTTTGTGGATGGTGTTGCCCGCTGAATGTAGTGACCGATGTGGCAGCGTGGCTAAGACGTAAATTGAATATTCGTCAAAGCGCCAAGCTAGACCGCACTTTGCGTTACGCTATTCTGATCATGATTTTAATCGGAAGTGCGGTCAGCGGCATGCTGTTATGGGAGTGGATTAATCCGGTTGCGGCATTGGGGCGAGCTTTGATTTACGGCTTTGGCGCTACCCTCTGGTTGATTTTAGCGCTGTTTTTATTTGATTTATTGTTGGTCGAGCATGGCTGGTGCGGACACCTTTGTCCGATTGGCGCCGCTTACGGCGTGATTGGCGCCAAAGGCATTATTCGGGTGAAAGTCATTGAACGTGAACGTTGTGATCGTTGTATGGACTGTTTCAATGTTTGCCCAGAGCCACAAGTGTTGCGCAGCCCTTTGTTTGGCAGCAAAGATGAAAGTTTATTAGTTTTATCCCGTGATTGCATCAGTTGTGGTCGTTGTGTTGATGTGTGTCCGGAATCCGTTTTTCAGTTTACGACAAGATTTGATCATGCGAGGAGTGAGCGATGATTAAAAATACAAAAGCATTAGTATTGGTCAGTTTATTATTCGGTGGCGTCTGCACGCCGATTTTGGCACAGGATGTACAACCGGTTGGCAAAGATATTGCCAGTTCGCCGGAAAGTATTGCACCGGCATTTCATAATCAGCCAAAAGAAAATGAGTTGGCACCGTTGAATTATGTCAACCAACCACCGATGGTGCCGCACAGTACTAAAAATTATCAGGTAACCAAAAATACCAACCAATGCTTGGATTGCCACAGCGTGCAGGCTTCTCGTACTACCGGTGCAACGCGCATTAGCCCGACTCATTTTATCAGTCGTGATGGCGTTGTCAGCGGAGAAGTCTCCCCACGTCGCTATTTTTGTGTTCAGTGCCACGTTTCGCAATCTGATGTTGCACCGATTGTACCGAACGAGTTTAAACCTTTGCCCGGCTACGGTGAAAAATAAGGAGATTGCTGATTATGTTAAAGAACCTTATTAAACGTTTTTGGCACTGGTTTCGTTCACCGAGCAAAATTGCGGTCGGCACCTTATTAGTCGTGGCTTTTATTGCAGGAATTGTTTCTTGGGTTGGGTTCAATTACGGTATGGAGCAGACCAATACCGAGGAATTCTGTATCAGTTGCCACAGCAATGATGTCTATCCGGAATATTTACATACTGCACACTACCAAAACCGCAGTGGTGTGAAAGCCACTTGTCCGGATTGCCACGTACCGCATGAGTTTGTACCGAAGATGATTCGCAAGCTGCAAGCCAGTCGTGAAGTGTATGCTCATGTGATGGGCTATACCGACACAATCGATAAATTTAATTCCCGTCGTTTGCATATGGCAGAGCGTGAGTGGGAGCGAATGAAAGCCAATGATTCACAAGAGTGTCGCAACTGCCACAACTTCGATAATATGGATTTCAGCCAACAAAAAACCGTTGCGGCAAAAATGCACGAAAAAGCGATCAAAGACGGCAACACGTGTATCGATTGCCACAAAGGTATCGCCCACCAATTGCCGGATATGCGCGATGTGAAAGATGTAAAAGCATATTAGGGTCTGTTGATCCTAAGTACTGAAATATTCTTTCGCTAAAAACCTGAACTGTGTGGTTCAGGTTTTTTTATATAAAATCTATTGCTGAAATAGTTATTCTTTATCAGTATTTTAATTGAATAATTACTTTAATTGATGTAAAAACTCCGTAAAAAATTGAAAAATGATGCTATAATCTTCAGATTAACCAGGTGATGGTCAAATTTCAACCTTTTGAGATCTGATTCACTTAAATATCGATAAATTTTGCGCGACAGGAACGGGGTATGCATAACAACCATTGGACAACATTATTCAAATTAAACTTCTACAGTAAAGCACGCGGTTACTCTCCGGTATTATTGTTTTTGCTTGCGCCACTATATTTGAGTAAAAGCTATGCTGGAGTGATTCGGCATGATATTGATTATAGTGATTACATCCAATTTGGAAATAATGCCGGCAAATATGCAGCCGGTAATCAGAATGTTGCGGTCTATAAAAAAGACGGCAATCAGAATATCGGCAGTCGTGAAGGAGACGGCAAAAATAGCATTCCATTAATGCCGGATTTCTATTCAGTTTCGGATAAAGGTTTTGCGACACCGTTCAGCTATAATATGGTTGTGACTGCCGCACATATGAAAGAGAGATACACTAACGAAACCTACGGCAAACGGTTTTATCGCACCGATTTACCGTTGTTTGAAAACAGTAATGTTTCCGATAAAGATATAAAAGAACAAACCTATTTAAAATTTATCTTATCTGCGGAAAGTATTGCACGAAATGAATACGGGTATAAACCGGATATCAATTCTATCAATGGCTCTTATTTCCGCAATACCGAAGATATCGGTACTGATACGTCGGTTATTCGCACCGATAAAATGATGTTTGATACCATTCCCTATCCTGTTGCTACTTTCGGTAATGTTGCCAAGGAGGATTTGCTGGCACGTAATGGCGCCGGGATCTTTATTCAACCGCTGCAAGGGGCGTATTCGGGCGCGGCTGGCAATGTGATCGCCGATAGTTACCGCTATATCCACGGCAGCTTAACGCAAGTTAGAGATATTGGCTCGGTTGCCGGACAGAATGTCTCTTTTTGGCTTGACCCAGAGAGTCAAACCGCACTTGACAGCTCCAGTATGGGCGGTGACAGCGGTTCGCCGGTTTTTTGGTGGGATAAAACCGCACAAAACTGGTTATTGCTAGGCATCAACTCGCAAGGTGGCAACAATGCTAAAGGTTACGGCAAAATTGGGATTATGCAGACCGGCAATCTGGCTCAGGTTTTAAACAATACAACAGCAACCCACAATGTTACAGACGGACAAACAATTCAAATTGATACTACAAAAAATAATATTGCGGACTTTCAATTTTTTTCCGATGGGCAAAAACAAGCTTCGTTAGAGCTATATAAGCGGCGAGTAATGGGTTCATATCTTAGCGGAACGCGTCCTTGGGTTAAAGACCTTTATTTAAATAATAGTGGTGATGGCAGCGTCACGTTGCAAATTAATGGCGACACCGATATTGGCACTATTCCGCTGTATTTTAACAGCAATGCGACTATTCAAGGGCAAGGAAAGTTCGATCTCAGCGGTTTTTCGGTGGCAGAAGGGAAAACCGTCACTTCCAACCTAACGCTTGCCAAAGGCAGTGATTGGCGCAAAGTAGGGGCAGGGACATTACGCATTGCAGGCACCGAAGCCGGACAAGGCAGCTTGGCGGTGGGTGAAGGCACGTTAGAACTGGCGAATCAAGGCACAGCCGCAGATAAAGTGATGTTGGCTACCGGGCGTGGTACGGTTAAATTAATTAACCCAAATCAATTAAATAATAACCAAATCTATTTTGGCGTGCGAGGCGGCAAACTGGATTTAAATGGGCATTCACTGAGTTTTAATGATATTTATCACCTCGATCGCGGTGCCAATATTAGCAATGAAAACCATACACAAAAATCAACCTTTACCTTTACTACTGATGGCGAACGTAACTATTTAGGCAGCTTTAACGGCAATCTGGATCTGCAATACAAACCGTCACAACCGACCGCACTTTGGCATTTACGTGGCGACAGCCGGATTGAAGGCAATTTGCATATTCAACAGGGGCGGGTGAATGTTGCTGCAGATCGATTAATTTATACCACGATACTCAGAAACGGTTACGATATACAAACATCCATCGGTGATGCGGATCGTAGAGAATGGCGCCCGAATAGTTTCCAAGCAAAAACAATCACATTAGATAATGGCGCAAGTTTAGGTATCGGACGTGCGGCAACGGTAATCGCCGAAACCATCACCTTTGCCGGTAACAATCAGTTAGACATAGCGGTGCAAGATAGCAAGCGCCACAATGCCGATGCCGCTAGTATTAAAGGCGATAAATTCTTGGATCCGACTTTCCATGATCCTTCCTTGAAAGCCAATTTACAGTTTAATGGTGATAATAATCGAATTAATATCACCACGCCGGACGGCTTTACTACGACCATCGAAGGTGGTATGCATGGTGCAGCCGCGATTAATACGGCAGGAAAAGGCCGTGTTATCTGGAAAAACAGCAACCCAACAGTGCTGCAAACTAAAATCACGGCGAAGGATACCGCACTTCAAATCGACAACAGCGCCAGTTTGGATCTCTCATTGAGCAACAACACTGATAATATTGTGTTGAATAATCAGAAACAAGCCACGCTACGTTTTGCGCCATCGGCTGCGATCTTGGGTGAGAACACTAAGATCAATCTGGATAACGGCAGCCAGTTAACCTTTGCCGGCATGAGCCAAAATACCACCCAACGTGCGGTAGCGATTAATGCCGATATCACTAGCGTGAACAACAATGGTGTATTACCGACAATTACACTATCCGATGAGAATACCACTTTTCATTTTAAACAACCTCGATTAGACAGCAATCTGATATTACAAAATGGCGCATTAGGCTTACATAACGCTTTGACCATCAGTGGTGACTTCTCGGCAAGCCCGGAATATGCATTGAGCAAGTTGGTATTTGGTCATATCAACCAAGCACAACTTAAATCGGTAAGCGGAGCTGAATACGAATTAACCAATAAATTGACGGTGAATGGACATGTCAGTGGTATAGTCCAACCGGTTTTCTCCTTGTCTGATGAGGTGACAACGATGCTAGTCGATTCGGTGCAGAAACTGACATTTGTCGACTATAACAGCGGATCGCTATATTTTGTCAATGCGCCGCGTATTGTGAATAAAGGCGTAGAATTTAGTTTTACCCAAAATGACAAACATACTTTCTTAATCGATCAAGCAAAAATATCTGCCGCAGAGAAAGAAAAACAAGAAGCCGAACGCTTGGCAGCTGAACAAGCAGAAAAAGAGCGGTTAGCAAAAGAACAAGCGGAACGGGAAGCAGCCGAAAAAGCTGCTGCTGAAAAAGCTGCTGCCGAAAAAGCTGCTGCCGAGAAAGCCGCTGCTGAAAAAGCCGCTGCTGAGAAAG
>NZ_VDHF01000090.1:0-31432 GCF_006228025.1 Testudinibacter crocodili | reverse complement strand
CCCCGCCACAGCCCCCTCCCCCGCTGCTGCCACAGCGGCGGCCAGCCCGCCTACTGTGGTGGCGAATGCCGCAGACGAGCAAAAAAACGCCGCCATCCAACGCCAAGCCGATGAAATCGAGCAACAGCAAAGCCAAACCGCCGCCGGGCAAGGGCTGACTTTGCTGGGCATCCCGATCCACATCGAAATGCTGGGCTTATTCGATACGGTGGCCTCGGTGGGCTTGTCGCCGGCGCTGCCGTTTGTTTCCGGCCATTTCAGCTGGGCGGATCAAACCATGCCGCTGGAAAAAGCCGGGATGGCAGGCTTTGTTAAAAACGGCTACCACTTTGTGGCGGCGCACGAGCAGCGCAAAAGCTTTTCGGTGGACAGCATCTGCATTAAAGGCGGCTACCCCAAGGGCAATTTCCAAGAGCTGCTGTATCCGGGGGTGCATTCCGATGTGGGCGGCGGCTATCCGCCGGGGGAACAATACCGCGCTTTGGACGGCATGGGGCATGTGCTGTCGCAAATCGCCCTGCACGATATGTATGCCAAATGCTGGCAGCATGGCATGCCGTTGCAAGTCCATGCCGAGCACCCCGACTTGGCCGCAGAGCTGGCCAAGGTACTGGCGAGCAATAGCCGCTTTAAGTTGCAGCACTATGAAAAAATGAATCGCAACGTCGCTGAAGAATTCGATGTACAGCTGCCCTTGGTGCAGCGCTTCAACCAATGGCTGGCCTCGCTCTCGGCCGGGGATCTGCCCAAAACCATCGAAGCGCAAACCCACCATATTACCGCCTGGCGGATTTACCGCTGGCTGAGCCGGGATATTGCGGGCTATGCGGACCATCTGGGCGTGATGGGAACCGGCGATCTGGATACCCGCGATTTAAAGGAAAAGAAAGAACAAGTGCAAGCGCGCGAAGCGCTGATCCGCCGCAAACGCCAAGCGCTGAACGATGCCTATCTGGGCAAAGCCCCGGCGCAGCTGACAGCGGAGGCGGCGCAGCTGGCGCAGGAGGAAGAAGCGGCGTTGCTGAAGCAGGCCGGATTGGCCGATATCGAGCATAGCGACGAACTCTTAAATGCCGTGGCCAATAAAAACTATGTGCCGGGCAACGACGGTTGGGATTTGCTGGAAGCGGCGATGGAATTTAAAGCGGACTACTTCCAGCAATTCCGCATCGAAAGCTTTATGTCGGTAGGCCAGATACTGAATGTGGCGATCGGCGGCAGCATGTATATGCTGAACAACGACAATGAAGCGGAAGAGTTTAAAAGCATCTATGACGAAGGCAACACCCTGTATTACGGCAATGGTGCCGAATCCGGCGGCGGCGCATCCAACGGTTCATCCAACAGCCTATCAGCGGCGGCAGCGGTCGCTTTGCCCGCCGGGCCGGTTGCCAAAGGTGAAGATAGAGCCGATGCGGGTGAAGATACGGCCGATACGGCGGGCGGCAAAGAAGGCCAAGCAGAATCGGAAGGCAAAGAAGATACGGCCAAAATCAGAGACATGTTCCGCCAAGCCGACAAATTGGCGCTGTCCAGCGGAACGGTCTTAGCCATGCTCAGAGCGCAACAGGCCGGAACACGCGGCACCGAACTGATGAAAGTGGGCTTGGACGCGGCGCTGGAGCGGTTAAAAAAAGGGAATGACAGCCAAGCGGCTCAAGCGGCGCTAAAATTGAAGAAAGTGCCCGGCGGCTATCCTACACAGCATGCCAAGTTGGTTGAACTGTTTGACGAACAAATACACGATTCCCGTGCCTGGTTTATGCACCAAAGTGCGATTATGTCGCGCGAGCCCTTTACCGATTACTTCCGCTACCGGCTGGTTTTTAGCGGCCGGGTTTCCAACAAACCCCTTTCCCCGATTATGATTGCAGACCGCATCGTCGGTTTGGCCGGTATTTCGCGCAGCGCGTATTTGTCGATCAAATACCGCAATCCGGCCTATTTGCTGATGGGCTTGAATAATCCGACGTTATTTGTCGGGGAGCCGGCCATTCAGGCTTTATACACCGCGGCGGGCGACTACGAGCGCATTCTCATCGATCCGGAAACCGGCCGGATAGCGCCCACCACGGACAATGCCAAAGCCTTATGGGCATTCACCGAAAACATGCAAAAAGCCGTCGAAGAGATGAAGAACGATTTGGCCAACACCGATCCCTGGAGCCGCGAGGACTTCCAAAACCGATTGGCTGATCAAATCCGACCGCACTTGAATGAGACATCGCGGAACTTGGAACAGATAATCCGGCTTCTCAACCAACGTTCGGACGAAGCCCAAGAAATAGGTGATATGGAGCAATACACGGCCGATAAACGGCTATTGAAGCAAATCAGCGAACAGCACGATATGATTGAAACCGATCTGGCGCAAAGCGATGGCATCAGCCCGGCTGTGCCGACAGATATTGCGGGCAACGGCGGTGCCGATTCCGGAGCACCGGCGATGTTGGGTTTGCCGTCTATTGCTTCGGGTTTGCCGGTTGGCAGTATTGCAACGGGTTTGGCGGATACGAATGCCGCTGCTGCCCCATTGGCGGAGATCACCCCGCAGAGCACCGCAGATTACCTGCGGGCCGAATTAATGCGCTATCAAAACAGCTTGCAGCAAAACGGCGACAATGCGGTGGCATTGTTACACAACGGCGTGGGTGACCCGCAGCAATTGGGCAGCGTCTTTTATAACAATGCGGCAGGTGATATTACGGAACAAAGTATCGAACGGATCAGCATGGCGGCATTGAAAGACTTGGGTCTGGACATAGAGGCCAACGAATATATTCTTGAAAATCTATCGGATAAAAGCCAAGATGGTATTATTCGCCTGACACAGGATTTACGTTCGGGCCGTGTGCCGGACGAGCTTCGTTCGTTGCCGGCGGATAAGCTTGAATTAATGCGAACCACATTGGAAAAATGGATAGGTTAGGAGGCGGTGCTTGATGAAACAGCAATATTATTCAGAGGCGCCTTAATCTGCCGTAGATTGTGCGTTAAAACGGCACGCAATACCGCCACGCTATTTGGCAACGGGCGAGCTAGTACAGGTGTTGTCCGATTATCCCGAATACTGGCTATCCGCTGCACTTGATTTACGCCGCCCACCGCCAGCCATCGGCGATCTTGCGGGCGTATGTGGCGTTTTGTGTGGGGTGGTTGGGGCAATGAAATAGGCCGTTTGAAACCGTGCTTTGATGCTAAAAGTGCGGTTTCAATCGAACAAGCGCCAAATCTCCTGTGCCTCCATAATCCGTGTTCCCGTGTGCTGCTGTTTCACCGCGCGGATCATTGCGGCGGCGAGCTTATCAGTTGCCAGTGGAGTTTGTGATTTAAATAAACCTATTGTATTCAATAATTTGAGAAGTTTAGTACCCCATATTTCAGCAGGGCGGTCGCTGTCGGGGCGCAGCAGCAACGGCGGGCGGAAAATTACCAGCTGCTCAAAATCCAACGCCTGCACCGCCTGTTCCAGTTCGCCTTTTATTCGGGGATAAAACAGTTTAGCATTCGGCGCAGCGCCGCCTGCCGACACCAAGGCCAGCGTGCCGACCCCATTGGCGGCGGCAGCTTGGGCAAACGCGAGTTGGTAGCCGTAATCCACTACTTGTTGTGCAACCTGGCTGCCTGCCGCTTTCAGCGTGGTGCCAAGGTAGGAAAACAGCACGTCGCCACGCACCTTGTCGCGCCAGCTTGCGCTGTCGGCAAAATCAATCCGTTGCACGCTAAGTTTCGGATGTTGAATGCCGACATCATGGCGCACGAAAATCTCGACTTATCCGAATGCGCTGTCGTTCAGCAATTGCTGTAACAACGCTTTGCTGGTTGCGCCGCTGGCGCCGATAATCATTGCTTTCATATTTGATTCCTTATTGCCCGAGTGGATATCCCCAGAATAGCGAAATTTACCGTTAGGTTTCAAGCATTTGCAGGAATGAATCAAGCCAAAGTGCGGTTTCAGACGGCCTGTGTTTGCCAGACTACATGTTTATAAAGGATGGACGTGGGTAAATGTGATTACTCTGATATATGCAGGGGAATGATTAAGGGTATCGAGTTAACTTTAAAAGCGTTGAACATTCTATCTTAAAAATCAGTTTTTTAAGCGCTGTGAATCTTTTATAATCCCAAACTATGGAAAATAAAAGTGAGGTTTGGCATGTCATTTAATCAAAAACAAAAACAGGATATTTTAAACGCTGCAAAAACATGGTTTAGAGAGACAATTGCGTCAAATCATATCAAAAACACCGAGAAATTGATTGACCCGAAAGAGTTTAATATTAATCCGTTTCTGACGGTTTATTTGGCCAATTTTTTAACCGGTAATTCCAATGCTGAAAGTATTGCTAGAGCGTTATTGTACCCGCGCGTATTGGGAACGTCCATTAGCACTTCTTTCGGGCAGAATATGCAAAGTTTTATCAATGTTATTCAGAATGCGGTAGGCAGTGCCGCCAGCGGTATGGACATTGAATTTACCGATCAAATAGACGGTCGAAAAAAATACTGCCAATTAAAAGCCGGTCCGAATACGATCAATAAAGACGATGTAGAAACGATAGCCGGACATTTTAAAGCAGTGCGTAATCTTTCCAGAACCAATAATCTCCGTATTCCTAACGATGACATGATTGTCGGTGTACTCTATGGAGAGCCGGATGATTTGAGCAGTCATTACAAACGTATTACCCGGCAATATGATTATGATGTTATTGTCGGGCGGGAGTTTTGGCACCGCTTGAGCGGTGATGAAAAATTTTATTATGAATTGATTCAAGCTGTGGGCTCTGTTGCGTCTGAAGCTGATTTTAGTGAAGATTTGGAGCAGGTTGTACGCAAGTTAGCCGCAACGGATATTGTGCAGAAATTGAGTAACCATGAATAAGGTTTGACGTTTGAGAAAAATCAGGATAAATTGTCAATCATAAAATAACCATGACTAATGTTTATCTTGAAATTATGCAAAGCCCACAACACTACACAATAGCCCAAGTTGCAGATATCTTGGGGGTATCCAAAGAAACGTTACGCCGCTGGGACAGAAACGGTACGCTTGTGCCTGAACGCCAGTGTGACAATAATTACCGTTTGTATGCCAAAGAGCAGTTGGTGAGATTTGAAGAAGCCCAATTGCTGTTCAACAGCAATTGGCTGGAAGAATACGATACAAAACCGATCAGGCCCTACCGCTTATTGGAACTGTTTGCCGGTGCCGGCGGTTTGGCCGTGGGTATGGAATTGGCTGGTTTTCAATCGGTATTGCTGAATGAAATTGATCCTGCTGCCTGTAAAACATTACGTAAAAACCGCCCTGAATGGAATGTGGTTGAGGGTGATATTGCGAATATTGATTTCACGCCGTTTCACGGGCAGATTGATATTCTTTCAGGCGGTTTTCCTTGCCAGGCATTTTCTTATGCCGGCAAAAAATTGGGTTTTGAAGATACCCGAGGCACACTTTTTTTTGAATTTGCACGAGCTGTAAATGAAACCCAGCCTAAAGTATTCGTAGCTGAAAATGTACGTGGTTTGCTGGCACATGAAAATGGCAGTACGTTAGAAACCATCAAAAATATTATTGATGAATTGGGCTATTTTCTGGTTCCGCCGCGCATATTGAAAGCTATTTTTTATAAAGTGCCGCAGAAAAGAGAGCGCCTGTTTTTAATCGGTATCAAGAAAGATTTGGCTGATAAAGTTTCTTTCCGGTGGCCTTCCCCTTATTATCGGATTATGACTGTAAAAGACGCATTGAAAGCAGGAGATTTATATCCTACCGATGCTCCCGAATCCTTCGGGCAAAAATATCCCCAACGTAAAGAAGAAATCTTGGCGCAAGTTCCACCCGGGGGATACTGGAAAGATTTACCGGATAACCTGCAACGGGAATATATGCAGAAAAGCTATTTTTTGGGTGGGGGAAAAACAGGTATGGCACGCAGATTATCGTGGGACGAACCCAGTTTGACACTGACTTGCGCACCAGCGCAGAAGCAAACCGAACGTTGTCACCCTGAAGAAACACGCCCTTTGACAGTGCGTGAATACGCTCGAATTCAAACGTTCCCGGATAGTTGGCGGTTTGAAGGGGCATTGACAGCCCAATATAAACAAATCGGCAATGCCGTGCCGGTCAATCTTGCTTATGCTGTCGGCAGATCTTTGGTAAGGCTGTTGAACGAGATTGAAGAAACAAGCCACCTCGGTCTGTAGCATGTTTTACCGTAAGCACACGTAATTTCTAAGTATTTCAATCCATCAAACACAAGGCCGTCTGAAACCGTACTTTGACCTTTTCAAACAGGTGAAGGGTTTCAGACAGCCTGTGTTTTAACATGAACCGCTAAATGGCAGGGCGTGAATAAATCGTTAGCTATGCTCAAACGCTGTGCCTGCAGAAAAATAACGCCCACTTGTTCTGTAACAACCGTAGAAAAAACATACTGGCAATTATTGTTCCAAAAATCGATCAAAATCACGCTCAAACACCTTATCCTGCACCAGCCGATATTTCTCAAACCCACTCAACGCATGGGCTGTGGCGGTTTCGGCGGTGATTTTGCCTGCATCTTGCAAGACGGCGCGGTCGGTGAATTCTAAAAAGCGGTTGAGGCGGGTTACACCGCTCTTTCAGAATTGGTTTTATAACCGACGGCGATAATGGCGGCGATAAAATTGAGATACTCCACTGCCGATGCGCGGCCTATTAATCTCATCTAAACCGCAGTTGATATTTTAAAATCAAGTGCGGTTTTGCAATTGATCCGCACTGCCTTTCCCCGACACAAAGCGGCGCTCCTCTGTGCGGGCTGGCGCTGCCGAGCCGACACAGGATAAAGAATCATCAAAGGCTGCCTGAAAAGTTTCAGGCAGCCTTTGATTATGAAGCATGGGATTATTGAATATATTTCATTTCACAGGCAAATAGGTTGCCAAATACTCATTGAGTTTTTGCATGTATTCGGCACGTTTTTGCGGTTCGCCCAGCAAGGTATGCCCTGATTTTTCAAAAATAAATACATCGTGCGGTACGTTATTGGCTTGCAGGGCGTTGGTCATCGGCTTGGTGCTAAACGGCATGATGAAATCTTTTGCCCCAAACGCCATCAGTGCGGGCGGGCTGCCTGCATTGACCCAACGATATGCTTCAATCGGTTTGACGATTTCTTTGTATACGCCGTTTGTCATCATCTCGGCGGTAATTTTTTCGCCGGATAATACCGATAAAAATTCGGCCGATTTGGCAGCATCGGCACCGCCTTTGGCATTATCCACTTCAAAGCTCATCGGGCCGACCATGCCGAAGCTAAACGCAATCGGTACAGGGGCGGTGCGTCCGTCGCGGTAGGCATAAATCGCCGCCAGCCCATGCCCGGCAGAGCCGCCGCCGATGGCCATTTTATCAATCGGATAGCCGAGTTCGCGGGCTTTGGCGACCACTTGCGGTATGGCCGTTTTGATTTCGTCCGACATGGATTTGACCGAAGCGGCAGGGTTTGCTTTGTCTTTCAGGGTGTAGTTGATCCCTGCGGCAACATAGCCTTTTGAGGCAAACCATTGCAAAATCTTGGCATCATCGGCCTTATCGCCTGTGGTAAAACCGCCGGCATGCAAATACACCACCAAGCCATAATGCGCACGTGTTTTGTTTTTCGGAACATACAAATCAAATTTGTGGGCGGGCTGGTTGCCATAGGCAAAGTTTGGGTAGGTTGTGCCGACGGCTTGCCAGTTTTCCACTTTCATCAAATCCGGGGCGGTCAGCGCGTCATGCAGCATGGCCACGCCGTTGCAGGCGGATAATAAAACCGCCGACACGGCGACGGCAGCAAGATGAAACAATTTCATAACCCATCCTTCTTTAAGTAAAAATTGCGCCAGCCAAGGATGACTGCAACGCATAGATGAACGAAATGCCGTCTGAAACCGCACTTTCACCCGATAAGGTTTCAGACGGCCTTTTGATTCACCATCAATAATTAGCGCACGTTTTTGCTTTGCACATTCTGCCAATTGCTGTTTCGGCTGATTTCGGCGTTTTGCCCTACAAAAACTTGTCTGGCTTGGGCATCATTATTCAGCGTGTATAAAAACCATGCCGCCATATAGCCGTTTGGCACATACAGCATAGAGCCGTGGTCTTCGCCTTTGCGTTGTGCCATTACTGCCGTGCCGTTGATTTTATTGAAGTTGTTTTTAAGCGAACTCAAAGGGGCGATGCCGCCTGCGGTTTCATCAGGCTTGCCTGCATCAAAAACGCCGGTGCCGGAGGTTTCAAAATAGGGCACCTTGATTTTGCTGATGTCGTAATCCCAACCTAAATCCCGTGCCAAGCGGTGCTGGGTGGTGCTAGCGGTATAGACCGAGCGGATAAGGCGGCTGTTGGCTTGTGTGGTCGCGGCATTGATGGCGCCGACGCCGCCTTGCGAATGCCCGGAGACGCCGATTTTAGCCGGGTTGATTTTTTGATAAAGCGGGCTGGTTTTGTTTTGATTCAGCGACAAGGCGAAATCCAAGCTGCCTGCCACGCCGCTGCCCGTCCACGATGTGCCTTCTTGC
This sequence comes from Testudinibacter crocodili, assembly GCF_006228025.1. NCBI lineage: Bacteria > Pseudomonadati > Pseudomonadota > Gammaproteobacteria > Pasteurellales > Pasteurellaceae > Testudinibacter > Testudinibacter crocodili. The sequence continues at coordinate 22,873 of NZ_VDHF01000090.1, read as the reverse complement.
GAACCGATGACCACAAAGCCGTGGCTCGCCAAGTGTTGCAACACCGCTTCGTATGACGACACTTTCATGCCGGTGCCGTTTGCCAGCACAATCAAGGGGTACTGGCCGCCTGTTTGCGGATAATACACGGTGAAATAATCCTGCGCTTTGTTTGCAGCCGGGTATTTCTGCACCGCCACGGCATATTGCCCCATTTGGCTGTATTGCTTTTCGAGCGGGGCGTTGGTTTGCACGTGGGTGATTTTTTCCACTTTCACCGCAAAGGCTTGTTCGAGGGCTTGGCAGCCTGCCAAGCCGAGCAAGCCCAGCACGGCGACGGCGCTTAGGATGAGGATGGTTTTTTTCATACGTCAGACCTTTTGTACATCGGTTAAGGGGGTGATAAATACGTTGCCAAATACTGTATCACTTTTTGCATATATTGCCGATACTGCTTGTCGTCACTTTGCAAGCCATGCAAGGTAATGATTTTTGATGGGGTAAAAGTCATAACATATCCGCCAAATTCAGGCTGCCTGAAAATACAGGTTTAGCGATAGTAGCGCTGATCGTTTTTATTGATCTGGCTGCCGATAACCCCGCCCAATGCCGCCCCGCCCAATGTTGCGCCGGTGTCGCCGCCGATCAAATGCCCCGCCGCACCGCCGATCACCGCCCCGGCCATCATATTGCGTTGCTGTCTGTCCATACTGCCGCAGGCAGCCAAGCTGCCGACAAGGGCGAACATCATCAAAAAACGGCTGATCATTTGCATAAAAAATTCTTCCAACATCATGATTTAAAAAAGCTTGTTAAAAAGTGATACATCTGTAACAATGCGAATTCTAATGATTGCAGCACACCCAAACAAGCAAAAAATCAAAACTGAAACACATTGGCAGATTTGTAACATGAGCAAACCCACATTAAACCAAACCATCAAAAACCGCATCAACCAAGCCCTGATTGGGCTGATGGCACGCTATGATTTTCACGCCATCACCATCACCCAAATCACCCAAACCGCCGGGGTGAGCCGCGTGTCGTTTTACCGCAATTTCAACAGCAAAGAAGATATTTTAATCAAAGCCTTGCGCGGCGATATCGAACAGCATTTTTACCGCACCGCCCAAAGCGGGCAATTAACCAACCACCGGGAATTATTCATGGCTATTTTTGCCTTTGTGGAACAAAAAGGCGATATCGTGGATTTACTGTATCAAAATGATTTGTCGCATATTTTTTTGGCTTTTATCCGTGAGTGCTGCGGCGCAAAGCCCGAATCGGACAACGACACCGCCTATCACCACTCCTTGAATATGGGCGTGTGCTTTGGTGCGCTCGATGAATGGATACGGCGCGGCAGGCAAGGCACGGCGGCGGAAATGGCGGATAAAGTGGCGCAGGCGTTGGCCGCGATATTGGCGAAGTGGTAGCCCATGGCTCGATGGCAAGACTGCACTTTGAATCCATACGCTATGCGTATGGAATCAAAGAGCTTAAGCGATGAAAAGAAAAAATCCTCCGATATAATGAACAAGGCTGACAACCAAAATTCAAGATATAGGAGGATATGCCAATGGCAAGTAAGTCCAATGACGATTCGAGTCTATCACACACAAGATGGAACTGTAAGTATCACATAGTCTTTATCCCAAAATTCAGACGAAAAGCGATTTATGGGAAATTACGAATGGATATAGGCAGCATATTACGGCAGTTATGCCATTACAAAAATGTCAAAATAATAGAAGCCCACGCAATGAAAGATCATATTCATATGCTCTTAAAAATTCCGCCAAAGCTAGCAGTATCAAGTTTCATGGGATATTTAAAAGGGAAATCGTCGCTCATGATTTTTGAAAGACATGCCAACCTAAAATATAAGTATGGAAACCGACATTTTTGGGCGAAAGGTTATTATGTAAGTACAGTGGGTTTAAATACAAAAGTTGTAGAGGAATATATCAGGAACCAGGAAAAAGAAGACACGATTCAAGATAATTTATCGAAGAAAGAATATGTGGCCCCCTTTAAGGGTAAACCACAGAGTTATTGTACAGTTGTCAGTCTTTTCACATGCCCCTTGAGGGGCATGTGAAGTACTAGGCCCTTATAGGGTAGCCGAAAAACCGCACGTTTCACGTGCGGATTGTTATTGATCCCGCCGGTGAACATTTTTTGATGAACACCATGCTCGGCGGTGCGCCTGAGGAGATGAGAGGCGCGATTGCCGCCGCCCAAGCCGATATTGAGGCGTTGCTGGGCTATATGGGCGACAATGCGTTTTTCTTCGGCAACAAACCCACCGGCATCGATGCTACCATCGCCGGGCTGTTTGCCAACTGGCTGGTCAACAACGTTGATTCGGCGTTGAGCGATTACCTCAACACCGCCCACAGATTACGGATTATGTACAGCGCTTTGAGCGAGTGGTGTTTGGTAACAATTAGGGATAACTTAGGCACAAACCGGCAATCCATTATACTGAGTGCTAAAAGTGCGGTATGGCGAGTCGTTATGCTGATCAGTTATATCTAGCGAAACCGCACTTTGCGTCGCTGTCGTTGCCTACCGTGTTTGCGCCACAGTAGCAGACGATAGCGCAATTGTGGCTGCAGGCGGTAGGCAAAAAGTGCGGTTAGAATCAGTATGCAGCCCAAACCTTTTTGCCAGGTGATGATTTCGCCCAACAAGCTGACGCTCAATAACAATGTCCAGACTGGTTCTAGAATCATAATAATCGCGGCGTTGGTGATTTGGCTGTGTTTCTGTCCAATCGCTTGCAACAGAAAGCGGAAGCCGGTGGCAATCAGCACGCTGGCGGCCACCCAGTTCCAAGTAGTCAAGGAAACGGATTCAGGCCAAGTTTCGAACGCCAGTGAAAACAGTCCGCAAGACAGCCCGACCATACTGAGTTGAATGGTGGTCAACGGGAGTGCGGGAATCGATTTGGAGAATTGGTTGTTCAGTACAAAAGAGGTTGCTGCCGCCAGTGAGGAGCAGAGAAACAGCAGATTGCCTAACGATAAGTGTAAACCGCTGCCGGACGCCAGCAAAAACAACCCGGCGGCAGCAAGTGGTAAACAAAACCAGAACATTCGCTGTGGGCGGTGTTTGAATACCAGCCAGGAGACCAGGGGCGCAAGCAGCATCGACAGACTGACGATAAATGCACCTTCGCCCATATTTTCGGTATAACTCATGCCCTGCACCCACAAAAACAGGTTCACGCTGAACGCAGCGCCGACCGTGACCGCACTTTTAAGTTGTGCGTTGGAAAGACGGCGCAGTTGCGGGTAGGCAAAGGGAAGAAACAACAACGCAGCTGCCAAAAAACGCACACTGATGAAGCCTGCCGGCGGCAGTGCCATTAGCGAATATTTGGAAAACAGCCAACCTGAAGCGGCTAAAATACTCACCACCAAAAGAATCAGTTCACCACGATATTTTTGCACGCGTTTTATCCATTTTTATGTTTAGTAGCTTTATTATATCCATTCCTGAAGCCTCTGCGACAGCGCAATCGTGATTTATCTGAAATTTCTGATTGCTCATTGTTGTTTGATCAGTAAACTAAGCGCAATGATCGTATTGCAACAAACCCTATTTATTTATCGAAGAGATTTTATGCAAAATTTACAACCGTTTCATACTTTCGCCTTGCCGCTACAAGCCAATCAGATTATAGAAGTTGGTTCGGTTGGGCAATTGTTGCAATGTTGGCAGCAGTATGCCGGACAAGCACGTTTATTGCTCGGGCAAGGCAGTAACATACTGTTTTTAGAAGATTTTAACGGTGTGGTTCTGCTCAATCGAATCCTCGGTATTCAGCACCGTGAAGATAGCGAGTACCATTATTTGCATCTCGGCGGCGGCGAAAACTGGCATCAATTAGTCACTCGTTGCGTTGAATTGGGTTACGACGGTTTAGAAAACTTGGCGTTGATTCCCGGTTGTGTCGGCAGTGCGCCGATTCAAAATATCGGAGCTTACGGGGTAGAATTTAAAGACGTGTGTGAATATGTTGAAGTACTGGATTTGAAGTGCGGTCAAATCCAACGTTTCAGCCGAGCAGATTGCCAATTTGGTTATCGCGATAGCTTGTTTAAACATGCGCCTTACGACCAAGACTATGCGATTGTTGCGGTCGGCTTAAAATTGCTAAAACACTGGCAGCCACAACTTCAATACGGTTCACTTGCCCAATTGGATCCACAAACCGTCAGTGCCAAACAAATTTATGATGAAGTTTGTGCGGTGCGGCGTAGCAAGTTGCCGGATCCAAAAGAATTTGGCAATGCGGGCAGTTTTTTTAAAAATCCCAGTGTTAGTCAGGTGCAATATCAACGGCTGATAGCGGAGTATCCGGCGATGCCGGCGTTTGCGCAAACCGACGGTACCGTGAAATTGGCAGCCGGCTGGTTGATTGATCAATGTGGGCTGAAAGGGCATCAAATTGGTGGTGCAGCGGTACATCGGCAACAAGCATTGGTGTTGATCAACCGTGACAACGCTCAGCCCGAAGACGTACTGGAATTGGCACGTTATGTGCGTCTGCAGGTGTTGCAAAAATTTAGGGTAGCGCTACAGCCCGAAGTGCGGTTCTTTGATGCCAACGGCGAAATTGACAGTGAACAGGCGATCAGCTAAATGTTAGATCAAACGCTATTGGAGTCGGTTTTAGTCTTACTTGCCGACGGCAAACCGCACTTGTTAATGCCGATGCCGACTGAACAGCAGCGTGCGATTTTGCAGCAATTAGCAGCATGGCATTTGCAGCCACAGCAAGATGCACAACAGCGCTATCAGCTTGCTCGTCCGCTGGATCTGTTGGATCAAACGGTCATCAACCGCATGTTAGAGCAAGGTTCGGCACGGGTGTTTCGCTGTCTGGATTCGACCAATGAATTTTTGTTGAATGACAAAAACTTGCCGTCCGGCACGGTGTGTACTGCTGAAATGCAAACCGCCGGACGTGGGCGGCGTGGGCGAGTGTGGTATTCGCCGTTTGCACAAAATCTCTATTTTTCACTATTACGCCATTTTCAACAAACGCCGGAACAGCTGAAAGCGATTAGCTTGGTCACGGCGATTTGTATTGCCGATACGCTGGTGGCGCTTGGGGTGCGAGGGATCAGCATTAAATGGCCAAACGATATTTATCTGCATGGGCGTAAATTAGGCGGCATCTTGATCGAAAGCCGCCGTTTCAGCACTGAAACGCAGGAATTGGTGATCGGTGTTGGCTTGAATTTGGCTATGCAAACCAGCGCCGCACAACAGATTGATCAGGCTTGGGCAAATTTAAGCGAAAGTGCGGTTCGGATTGAACGCAACCGCCTGGTGGCGACATTGGCGAATCATTTGCAGCGTGCTTTTACACAGATAGAACAGGGTAATATCCGCCACTATCTGCAACGTTGGCAGGACTATGACCATTTTTATCAGCAGCCGATCACTTTGCTGCTGGAACAGCACTCGATTTCCGGCATTTGTTGTGGGATTGATCCACAAAGCGGTGAGCTGCTGCTAAAAACTGCCGATCAGCAACTGCAACGCTTTGCGATTGGTGAAATTTCACTACGCGCTTTATCAGCATAATGACTAATAAGAGGAATCTGAATGACTTTTCAACAAAATCTGGCAACGTTGCCAAGTGTCGATCATTTAAGCGGCTTGGATATATTCAATGCGCAAGGAGAATTGGTTCGACATATTCCTGCGGTTGCCGGGAAACTCGGTTCACTGCGGGTTTTCTATGCCCTTGCCCAACGTTTTCAACAGCTTGACGCACAAGCGGCGCAGCTAGGTTTGGCGTTGTTTGCTGAACATGTGGTTGATGCAAAACAACATCCGGGTAAACACCCGAATATTGATTTTCTGTTTCAAGTCATTGATACAGAATCGGTGTTATCTGTTATGCCGCTATCAAAGTAGGATCAATATTCCCAGCTGTCCGGGTCAATACCGCATTCGCGCATTAACACTTTGGCATCTTCCGGAATTTCATCGCTACGCTCTTTCATTAGATCGTGGTCGGTCGGCAGTGGTTGTCCAGTAAAAGCGTGCAAAAAGGCTTCGCATAGCAACTCGCTGTTAGTAGCGTGGCGCAGATTGCGGATTTGGCGTCGGGTGCGTTCGTTGGTAAGAATTTCCAGCACTTTGATCGGAATCGACACTGTAATTTTCTTGACCTGTTCGCTTTTTTTGCCGTGTTCTGCATACGGGCTGATATATTTTCCGTCCCATTCCGCCATAATTCACCCTGTTGTATAACCCTTAGAGAAAGTTTGGCTATTTTAACAAAAAATGCAGAAATAACAATCTGGACGTCAAGACTGCCAAAAAATCGGGCATTTAATTTTGATAGTGCTAAAAAACTGTTAAAATGAGCGCCGTATATTTCCCCCTTTAGACTTCCCCTGGTTCGGGCTGATTAACGGAGCGTGTGATGAAAACAAATCCGACAAGAGAGATGCACAAATTCGGCGGCAGCAGTTTGGCTAATGCCGAGCGTATCCGTAATGTCGCACAATTAATCAAAAAATATAGTCAACAGCAGGATTTGATCGTTGTTTCGGCAATGGGGGATATGACCGATAATCTGATTCGTTGGGTCACGCTCTCAAGCAGCGATCCGGTCAGCGCCAACCAGCAATTGCAAAAAATCAAATTTCAATATCTAACCCAAACTAACAAACTGCTCAATGCCCCCGAAACAGTTTCGCAGCCGTTTCTGGAAGATATTTTATCGCTCTCTTCGTTGCTGGATAAGCCGTTGAGTGAAGCGATTTATGCTGAAGTGGTGGGACATGGCGAAATTTGGACTGCAAGATTGGTCAGTGCGTACCTCAACCAAGTGGGAATTGAGAGCTGCTTTTTAGATGCGCGACTGTTTATGTATGCCGAAAGAGCGGTCATGCCGCAGGTTGATTTTGCCGCCAGCCGTCGAAAACTGCAACCGCACTTGGCGCAGGCCGAGGGCAAACGCCTGATTATCACCGGCTTTATCTGCCAAAATAGGGCAAAAGAAACGGTTTTGTTGGGGCGTAACGGCTCAGACTATTCCGCGACCCAGATTGCAGCACTGGCAGATCTGAGCAAAGTGACGATTTGGAGCGATGTTGCCGGTGTTTACAGCGCCGATCCGCACCAAATTCATCATGCCAATTTATTAACATTTTTGCGATTGGATGAAGCCAGTGAGCTGTCGCGTTTAGCCGCGCCTGTGTTGCACGCCAGAACCTTGCAGCCGGTCAAAAGCCACTCACTCAGCCTGTTGCTGCGCAGCAGTCTACAGCCGGAAAATGGCTCTACCCGAATTGAACATGCCCTGACCGCCAGTGAAAACGGCAAAATCGTGACCCACCATAACCAAATCGGACTGATTGAGCTGCTGATTCCGCCGACGCAATCACTGGATGAATGGCAGCAAACCGCACTTCAATGGCTGGAACAGCAACAGTTGCTGCCGCTGGCGCACAATTTAGATCGACCACAGCGACTGTTAAAGCTCGCCTATCCAGTTGAATATTTGGATAATATTTATCTTCAGTTAAAACAACTGCCGTTGACCGTCGAGTCCTCTTTTGTGCGTTACGATATGGCACTGTTGGCGATTGTCGGTTATGGCGTTTGCCGTAATTCATTGCAAATGATGCGTTTCTTACAAATGTTGAAAACACAGCAGGTCGAATTTATCTGGCAGTCATTGGAACAGATCAGTGTGGTTGCCATTTTGCGGCAGAAAGTTGGGCGTGAGTTGCTGCGCAATGTGCACGATGACCTGTTTCGACCGCATAAAAGCATCGGTTTGGTGGTGTTGGGCAACGGGTCGATTGCCAAAACTTGGATTGAGCTTTATCGCCAACGCCGTGAAGAGCTGTCAGCACGCAGCAAATTCAATTTCACGCTGATTGGTATGGTCTCCAGTACCAAGGGTTGGCTCAGTTATCAAGGGCTGATTCCGCAGTTGCAGCAGCGTTCGATTGACGAAGCATTTGCCCAGTCGGCGCAAGAGTTGCAGCCGCAGCAGCTGATCAACTGGATGAGCGGGCATCCGTTTGATGAGTTGGTGGTGCTGGATATTACCGCTAGCGACGAAGTTGCCAAACATTATATGAATTTTGCCAAGCATGGTTTCCATGTGATCAGCGCCAATAAACGCGCGGCAGCTTTTCCATTGAATGAATTTCATGCCTTGCAAAATGCCTTTAGCCAATCGGGCAGCTACTGGTTTTATAATGCTACGATTGGCAGCGGCTTACCGCTGAATACGATTTTGCGTGATTTGGTCGAGAGTGGTGATACGATTTTATCGGTGGAAGGCACATTTTCTGACACGATGACGTGGTTGTTTTCGCAATATGAGCAGCATATTTACAGTTTTCCGGAATTGATTGAACAGGCGTGGCAACAGGGCTTAAGCGAACGCAATCCGCGCGAAGATTTGAGCGGAACCGATGCGATGCGGAAACTGGTGATTGCAGCGCGAAGTGCCGGTTATGATTTGGATCCGCAGCAGATTAAAGTCGAATCGTTATTGGACGCAGATGCAGAACAATTTTCGCTAAGTGAATTTTTTGAACGCTTGGAGCCGCTCAGTCAGCGCTTGCAACAACGCTATCAGGACGCACATGAAGACGGTATGGCGCTGCGTTATGTCGCCCGTTTTAATGCTAACGGGCAGTCCAGCGTGTGCTTAGAGCAGCTGGAACCGGATGATCCGATAAGCCAAACCTTACCCGGCGAGAACCGCTATTTGATTCGTAGCCTGTGGTATCGGGATAAACCGTTGGTGATTCACGGTCCCAGCTCCGGCCCGGCAATGACTGCCGGTGCAATTCAGAGTGATTTAAATCGTTTGGTTAAATTGCTGTAGACTTGAGGAACAAACGGAGCAAGATAACATGATGATATCAGCCATCAGCTTCAGTAATGCCCGACAATTGGCTGCTGATAAAGATCACAAAATGCGGCATGTACATATTCGTTATCCGATGATTGGGTTGATAAAGCGCGGTCGCAAAACCTTCTTGCGCAATCAATCGTCGCACGATGTGATGGAAAACGAGCTGTTTATCCTGCAAAAAGACAGCCACTGGGACATTTTTAACAATACTTTGGGCAAAGGCCATTACTGTTCACATATCATCAATTTATCGCCGGATACTTTGCAACTGTTTTATCGCTATTATCCACAGATCAAACCCATTAAAACCCAAGATTGTATCAGCTGCCATTCAAAAATCTTATTTGAGTGTTTTCAGCGAACATGGCTCAGCCTGCAAGATCCGCATCTTAGTGATCAAGTTAAACAGCACCGTACGTTGGAGCTATTGCTGCAATTATCTGAATTAGACATCTATTTTCCGTTACCCCAAAATCTCAGTTGGACCGAAAAAATGCAGTATCTGGTGGAAAACGATTTGGCAAAATCATGGCGTTTAAGCGAGATTGCGGCTACTTTTCACATTAGTGAAAGTACACTGAAACGTCGCTTGCTGCGTGAAGGTACGCATTTTCGGCAATGGTTGCAAGATTTACGCTTGGATACCGCACTTTCATTGATTCTCAGCACCTCAAAAAATCTTGCCGACATCGCCCAGTTATGCGGCTATCATTCACAAAGTCGCTTCAGTGCTGCGTTTAAAAAACGCTTTGATCTTTTACCGTCGATGATCAAAACCGATAAAATGACTGAATACAGCTAAATATTGCACTAAAACGGATAGTGGCTTTGGCTGCATTGCTGCAAAATAGCGTCCTTACTTCACGTTTATAAGGATTTTAAAATGAAAATATCTCAATTAGCTTCAACATTAGTCGTCAGTGCGGTTGCCGCTAGCGCCCAAGCCGATAACAGTTTCCAACTCAGCAGTCCGCAAATTCAAGCGAATAGCAGCATTCCGGCTGATTTTGAATTTAACGGTTTTGGTTGTAGTGGTGATAATCAATCACCGGAACTGCACTGGAAAAATGCCCCGGCAGGGACGAAAAGTTTTGCAGTATCGGTGTATGATCCCGATGCGCCGACGGGTTCCGGCTTTTGGCACTGGTATGTAGTCAATATTCCGGTAACAGTCAGCCATTTAGCCGCCAATGCGGGTGCTGCTGATCAATCGAATTTGCCGCAAGGTGCATTTCAATTAAGAACTGACTATGGTTATCATGGTTGGGGCGGCGTTTGCCCACCGCAAGGAGATGATGCTCACCGCTATATTTTCACCGTGCATGCGCTGAATACCGAAAAGCTGGCTGTAGACAAAGACACCACCACCGCACTTGGCGGGTTTTTGGTTAATGCACACACTATTGATAAAGCCTCATTTACTGCGCACTATCAGCGCAAATAAGTTAACGCATATAATGCTTCCCTGCAAAAACGCCCCGTTATTCTGCCATAACGGGGCGTTTTTACTCGAACAAGATTACAGTTTTACCGGCTGTAAATGCCAGATCTGATCAGCATATTCTTTGATGGTACGGTCAGAGGAGAAATAACTCATATTGACAATATTTTGAATTGCTTTAGCAACCCAAAGATTTTGATCTTTATACACTTTGTCAATCTCCCGCTGCGCTTCAACATAGCTGCGGAAATCTGCGAAGGCTTGATAGTAATCACTCAGTGGTGAAAATGATTGGTAGCGCCCCGGCTCTTCCGGACTGAATGCACCGCTGGTGATTTGTTGCAAGGCTTCACGCAATTGCGGATCATTTTCATAATAGGCTGACGGTTGGTAGCCTTTGTGACGCAGTGCTTCCACTTGTTCTACCGTATTGCCGAAGATGAAAATATTGCCTTCACCGACATTTTGCAAAATCTCGACATTGGCGCCATCGAGAGTACCGACGGTTAACGCACCGTTCAAGGCAAATTTCATGTTGCTGGTGCCGGAAGCTTCAGTACCTGCCAGCGAAATCTGTTCAGAAACATCGGCAGCAGGAATAATCAATTGCGCCAAGCTGACGCTGTAATTCGGAATGAAAACCAGCTTCAGTTTGTCGTGCACTCGCATATCATTGTTGATCACTTTGGCAACATCATTGATCAGGCGGATAATCTGTTTTGCCGCATAATAAGCAGATGCTGCTTTACCGGCAATGATGAACACCCGTGGTGTCCAGTCTTTTTCCGGATTACGCAGAATTTCATTATAACGGGCGATAATATGCAGCAAGTTCAAATGCTGACGTTTATATTCGTGAATTCGTTTGATTTGTACATCAAACAGTGCATCAGGGTTGACCACAATATTTAAGTTGTGTGCGATATAGTTTGCCAATTTGACTTTATTGGCTTTTTTCACTTCACGCACTTCCTGCATAAATTTCGGGAAATCCGCATATTGTTTCAGTTGCTCTAAATCACTCAGATCTTTACGCCAAGATTTACCGATATATTTGTCGATTACCGCAGACAAACCCGGATTGGCAACACCGATCCAGCGACGTGGAGTAATTCCGTTGGTCATATTGCAGAAACGTTCCGGGTAAATTTTAGCAAAATCGGCAAAAATAGATTTCACCATCAAATCAGAGTGCAGTTTTGCTACGCCGTTGATTTTGTGTGAAGCGACCACGGCTAGCCATGCCATCCGTACTTTACGCCCGTCGTTTTCGTCGATTAATGAAACTCGGCGAATTAAATCCGGATCTTTTTCGGTATAAGATTTGATGCTCTCTAGGAAGTGCTCATTAATCTCTAAAATAATCTGTAAATGGCGTGGTAAAATAGCGCCCATCATATCAACCGGCCAAGTTTCCAACGCTTCACTCATCAAGGTGTGATTGGTGTAAGAGAAGACTTTGCAAGTGATCTCCCACGCAGATTTCCAACTAAACTCTTCTTTATCAATCAGAATACGCATTAATTCCGGAATCGCCAATACCGGGTGTGTATCATTTAAGTGAATCGCCACTTTATCAGCAAGATTGGTTAGCGTTTTGTGCTCCCATCGGTGGCGGTTTAGGATGTCTTGCAGGGAAGCGGAAACCAAAAAGTATTCCTGGCGTAAACGCAATTCACGCCCAGCGTAGGTTGAATCATCCGGATATAACACGCGTGAGACGTTTTCAGAACTGTTCTGGCGTTCCATTGCGGCAAAATAGTCACCGCGGTTAAACTTGGTTAAATCAAATACGTCACCAGCATGGGCTGACCATAAGCGCAGGCTATTTGCCATATTGGTTTCATAACCTGGAATAATTTGATCATAGCCCAAGGCAACGATTTGTGAGGTATCTACCCAATGGCATTTGTCGCCTTCAAAATAGATGCGTCCACCGAATTCAACTTTATAGCGTTTGGTCGGACGAATAAATTCCCAAGGTACTCCTTTTTCTAGCCAAGCGTCTGGACGTTCTACTTGTTGGCCATCGACGATTTTTTGGCGGAACATACCGTATTCATAACGGATACCATAACCCATGCCGGGATAATTTAGGGTCGCAATCGAATCAAGGAAACAGGCGGCTAAACGACCTAATCCACCGTTGCCTAAGCCGGGATCAACTTCTTTTTCAATCACGTCTTCTAAATTCAGGCCTAATTGTTCCAACGCTTCGCGCACCACATCGTAAACGCCTTCGGCTAACATCGCATTGGATAGGGTACGCCCCATTAAAAATTCCATTGAGAGATAATATACTCGGCGGCAGTTTTGTGATTGGGTGGCACGCTGTGTTTTCAGCCAACCTTCTGAAACCAAATCACGAACCGCCAATAAAGTGGCGTTCAACCAGTCACGTTGGCTGGCAACGCCGGGATCGCGGCCAATAGAAAAGATTAATTTTTGTACAATTGCGTTTTTAACACCTTCAGCACTAGACAGAGGGGAATGGTGTAAAATGGTATTGCTCATTAGGTCAAATATCCTTCATTAAAATTGAATAAATCGTGTCAGTTAAACAAATTCTGATAGATAACTGAATATTTTTCAGCTGCTAAATGCCAGCTGAAATCGGCCTCCATGGCATTGATACGAACTTTATACCATTGTGGTTTGGCGTGCCATAGTGCTTGTGCCTGTTCAAACGCAGTCACCAGTTGCTCGACATTTGCATCATTAAAAACAAAACCGGTTGCCCGCCGGCTTTTTAGATTCTCTTTGCTGCAATCAACCACGGTATCGGCTAACCCGCCGGTCGATCTCACTAACGGTAAAGTGCCATATTTTAACCCATATAATTGGGTTAAGCCACAAGGTTCAAAACGGCTCGGTACTAAAATCACATCACCGCCGGCAATAATTAAGTGAGACAACTTTTCGTTATAACCAATATCCACACTGACTTGCTGTGGGTATTGCAGTTCTAATTGCGAAAATGCCTGTTCGTATTCTTTGTCGCCGGAACCCAATAAAATAAATTGCACCCCGTCTTTTAAGATTCGCGGCAGTGCCTGTAACAGCAAATCTACGCCCTTTTGTGCAGTCAAGCGAGTGACCATCACAAACAACAGCGCATTTTTATCCTGCGGCAAGTTGAATGCTTGTTGCAGCTCGGCTTTACATTTTGCCTTGCCGCTCATGCCTTTTAATTTATAATGCTCCGGCAGATGACTGTCCAGCTCAGGATTCCAAATTTGGTAGTCTACACCGTTTAACACGCCGCTCAATTTGTTTTGTTGCTGTAAGGTGGTCAGCAACCCTTGTAGGCCATAAGCATATTCCGGTGTGGTAATTTCTTGAGCATAAGTCGGACTGACGGCGGTAACATGATCCGCATAATACAATCCAGCTTTCAAATAGGAAATTTGCCCGTTTAACTCGACTCCGTTCACGTTAAACATTTCCGGTGGTAGCGCGATTTCTGCCATATGGCGAGAATCAAATTGTCCTTGATAGGCTAAATTATGGATGGTGAATACCGATTTTGCCGGGCGACCTTTGGCATGTAAGTAGGCACAAGCCAAGCCGGCATGCCAGTCGTGAGCATGCACGACATCGGCTTTCCACCAACTGTCCAGATTATCACCCAGCTCGGCTCCAAACCATGCTAGCAAGGCAAAACGCAGATAGTTGTCGGCATAATCATGATAGGATTGATCGTGGTAAGGATTGCCTTCGCGTTGATACAAGTGCGGTGCGTCGATCAAATAAACGCCCAAACCTTGATACTCGCTATAGCGTAATGTGGCTTGACCGGCAAAAGTCTCAAAAGTCCCTACCACACCTGATTCCGGTAAACTCGCCGTGATCGCCGGAAATGCTGGGATTAAAATTCGGACGTTGTCACCGTTTTGTTGTTGGGCAAAGGGTAACGCGCCGGTGACATCTGCCAGACCGCCGGTTTTTAATAAAGGATACAGCTCTGAGCAAACGTGTAAAACATTCATAGGATTTCCACCTGATTTTTGCTGAAATAAAACATCGTCTCCGCATTTGAAAAAGCAGAGACGATGATGTGTGACTATGGTTCTGCTTTATAAGCTTTTTTAGCTTGTTGTTCTGTTTCCTGTTTTAGTTTTCCCAACATTTTTGAGGTCACTAAAACCACACCACCTTTGCTGACTCGGAACCGTCTTGCATCAAGCTCTAAATCAACGCCGATCTCCATACCGTCAGGAATATTACAATGGCGGTCAATAATGGCACGCTTGATCACCACATTTTTTCCGATAGTGACTTCCGGCAAAATCACCGAGAATTCTACTTGTGATCCCTCTTTTGCTACGACATGATCAAATAACACTGAATTACTGATAATTGCGTCAGTAATAATACAGCCGCCGCCAACTAAGGAGTTGTCCAACGCTCTGGTTTTACGCAGATGCTTATAGAAAAATTTGGACGGGAAGGTCTGTTTAGGGGTAGAACGAATCGGCCAGCGTTGGTCGAAAATATCCAATTGTGGATGTTCGGTGACCAAATCAATATTGGCTTCCCACAACGCATCAATGGTGCCGACATCACGCCAATAAATTTCACCCTGTGGGTTGCGCCCCATGCAAGAGCGACTGAACGGGTGGGCATATAAAACGCCTTCTTTTAACGCTTGTGGAATAATATCTTTGCCGAAATCATGGTTGGAGTCAGGTTTGGCAAATTCTTGATCCAAAATGCTATACAGATAATCTGCATCAAACACATAAATTCCCATCGACGCCAAGCAGGTATCTGGTTTGCCTTGCATCGTTGGTGGATTCTTTGGTTTCTCGATAAAATCGGTCACTTGCAGATTTTCATTCACACCCATCACACCGAATTCAGAGGCTTTTTCTTTTTCCACCTCGATACAGCCAACCGTACATTTTGCACCGCTGGAGACATGATCCAGCAGCATTTGGGCATAATTCATTTTATAAATATGATCCCCTGCCAGAATCAGAACATATTTCGGTTTGTAATGGCTTTTCATAATATCGCAGTTTTGGTACACCGCATCGGCAGTGCCGCGATACCAAGTGCTGTCGTCCAGCTGTTGACGTGCCGGTAGCATATCGACAAATTCATTGCGTTCACGCGGCAGGAATGACCAACTGTGCTGTAGGTGACGTAGCAGCGAGTGCGCCATATATTGGGTGACGACCCCGATACGATTCAAATTGGAATTGATACAATTTGATAGAGCGAAATCAATAATACGGCAAGAGCCTCCGAAATAAACCGCTGGTTTTGCACGCTTATCTGTGAGTTCGTACAAACGTGAGCCTCGTCCACCGGCTAAAATCAACACTAAAGTATCATCCGTGATACGCAACATGCTTGGTGAGTTTTTCAAAATTTCGTCCATATTCGTTTTCCCCTAGTTTAAGATCCAATAAAACACCATAACAATTTGGTAATACGACTTGATTTACCGATATAAAATATAAAGGCCAACAGTGCTAACCTTCAGATTATTCCCCTTTACTGTGATTGTTTGCGGTGGGATTGTATGCCATTTCCCCTCCGGCAAGTTAAAATGCTGCTGTTGTGTGCTGCGATTGATGATGAATAACCATTTGTCGTCAAGCCGAATCTGGAATCCGATACTACCGTCATCTTCCCAATCAGCAATGCTCATCGCCTGTCCCGCTTGGTTCAGCCATTGCACATCATTGTCATTCCACCAGTCATTGTGTCCACAAAGTGCGGTAATCTGTTTGCGTATTTGGATAATTGCCTGGCTGTAAGCCAATAGCTGTTGATCTTGTTGGCTCCAATCTATCCAAGTGATCTCATTATCTTGGCAATAAGCGTTGTTATTGCCTTGCTGACTATGCCCAAACTCGTCACCTGCCAGCAACATCGGTGTACCGTTGGCTAAAAGTGCGGTCGCAAGCAGCGCCCGTTTTGCGGCTTGGCGCTGTTGTAAAATATCGGCTTGCTCAGTTTCACCCTCAAGACCAAAGTTATTGTTATAACTTTCACCATGCCCGTCACGATTCTCTTCGCCGTTAGCCCAGTTGTGTTTTTGTTGATAAGTCACCAAGTCATGCAGCGTAAACCCATCATGGGAACAGATGTAATTGATTGAGGCGCTAGGACGTTTTTGATCGTGCTGAAAAATATCCGCTGAGGCGCTGAACCGTTGTGCGAACAACCCCATGTTACCTTGATTGTGCAGCCAAAAACGGCGCATATCGTCACGGAAACGATCATTCCATTCAGCAAAATAATCGGGAAAATTGCCTAATTGGTAACCGCCCCAACCAATATCCCACGGTTCGGCAATATATTTTTTATCTTTTAAAACCGGGTCATTGGCAATCCGTTCAAAAATCGCAGCATATCGGTTAAATTCCGGCTCACGTCCGATAATTGTTGCCAGATCGAAACGGAAACCGTCTACATGAAACGTGTCCACCCAGTAGCGCAGGCAATCATGCACCCATTGCAAGGTATTCGGTTTGGTCAGGTTCAAGGCATTGCCACAGCCGCTCCAATTATGGTATTCGCCGTTTTCGGTCAGCCAGTAGTAATTGGCATTGTCTAAACCGCGCTGGCTAAGCGTTGGCTGCCACCAATCAGAATCGGCGGTATGGTTGAATACCACATCTAAAATCACTTCAAATCCGGCTTGATGCAGGGTTTTTACCATCTGCTTAAATTCGCTTTCCGGCGTGGTGCCTTTGCGCCCGGACCAATAGCGATTGTCCACCGCAAACGGCGCCAATAAATTATAACCCCAATAATTGGATAAACCGCGACGTTGCAAATGCAGTTCATCGGCATGAAATGCCACCGGCATCAGCTCAAGTGCGGTCACGCCGAGTTTTTTCAGATAGTTCACTGAAGCCGGGTGTGCTAAGCCGGCATAACTGCCACGCAATTCCGGCGGAATGTTCGGATTCAGTTGGCTGAAGCCTTTCACGTGCAGTTCGTAAATAATGGTTTGTGCCCAAGGGTAATCAGGAGATTGGTCACCTTGCCAATCGAAGTCATCGGCGATGACGACTGCTTTTGGTGCAACTTCATGATTATCCAACTCATTGGCAAAATCAAACAACATCAATTGTTTATCGGTTTGATAGCAGGGCTTGCTGTCCACCGCTTTGGCATAAGGATCCAACATCACTTTTTGTGGATTAAAGCTAATGCCTTGCTGCGGTTTGTCTTCTCCGTAAGCACGAAAACCATATTTAATACCGGTTTCAACCCCTGCCAACCAGAGTGACCAAATATGATCTTGTCCTTTGATCATTTTAAAACGATGTTCTTTGCCACGATAAGAAAACAGGCACAACTCTATCATTGCGGCATGCTCGGAAAACACCGCAAAATTCACGCCGCGCTGTCCCTCAATTTCTTGGATTGAAGCGCCCAGCGGCTGCGCCATTCCGTTTCTTACTCTACCAATCATGCTGCCAACAACCTTTTTCCCGAAAACAATTCACTGCTTTTATTTTTGATATTGTAGATAAATTGTCGCCAATGGCGGAATCGTCAGTGAAAGCGATTGCGATTTGTTATGGCTGGCAATCTCCTCAGTCAGGATAATCTCTGCATTACCGACATTCGAGCCGTGATAATATTCCGAATCAGTGTTCAATATCTCCTGATAAGCGCCAGCATGATTGACACCGATGCGGTAATTCTCGCGCGCTACTGGCGTGAAATTACTGACCACAACCACTTCATTGCCGTAGCGATCTTTCCGGGCAAAGGCAAAAATCGAATTTTGATAATCATCAACCACTAGCCACTCAAAACCTTGTGGATCAAAATCTAATTGGTACAACGCCGGAGTTTGCTGGTAAACGTGGTTTAAATCCTTCACCAGATTTTGTACGCCACGATGCCAACCGCCGCCGTGTTTGTCATCCAACAAGAACCAGTCCAAACTTTCTTGATAATCCCATTCACGACCTTGCGCAAACTCTGAGCCCATAAACAGCAGTTTTTTGCCCGGATGTCCCCACATATAGCCATAATACGCGCGCAAGTTAGCAAATTTTTGCCATGCATCGCCTGGCATTTTATCCAACAACGAACCTTTGCCGTGCACCACTTCATCGTGTGAGAGCGGTAAAATAAAGTTTTCGGTGTAGTTGTATAGCATGCCGAAAGTCAATTGGTTATGGTGGTGTTGACGATATACCGGATCCAGCTTCATGTATGATAGGGTGTCGTTCATCCAGCCCATATTCCATTTGTAATGAAAGCCCAAACCGCCCATTTCCGGTGGGTTGGTGATGCCCGGAAACGCTGTCGACTCTTCGGCGATCGCCATACAGCCGTCCATCTCATTGCCGATGATGTAGTTGGTGTGCTTCAAAAATTCAATCGCTTCCAGATTTTCACGACCACCGTATTGATTCGGGATCCATTCGCCCTCTTTGCGGCTATAGTCGCGATAAATCATCGAGGCTACTGCATCAACCCGCAGAGCATCGATGCCAAAACGTTCTAACCAATACAGTCCGTTACCCGCCAAAAAGTTTTTGACTTCATTACGGCCATAGTTATAAATCAGGGTATTCCAATCTTGATGGAAGCCTTCACGCGGATCAGCGTGCTCATAAAGTGCGGTGCCGTCAAAATACGCCAAACCGTGCGTATCGTTTGGGAAGTGACCCGGCACCCAGTCCAGAATCACATTAATGCCGGCATCGTGCGCTTTTTGAATAAAGTTGCGCAGTTGTTGCGGATTGCCGAAACGGCTGGTCGGTGAATATAATCCCAGCGGCTGGTAACCCCACGATCCATCGAACGGAAATTCATTAATCGGCATCAATTCGATATGAGTAAAACCCATCTCTTTGACATAAGGAATCAGTTGTTCAGCAATTTCGTCATAATTTAGCCAGAAATTATTTTCCAGGTTACGCCGCCATGAACCCAAATGAACTTCATAAATCGAGATTGGCGCTTCAAAGTCATTGGCTCGTTTGCGGGCTTCGGTCATTTCAACCATATCCGGCAGCGCACTGACTTGTGAAGCTGTATCCGGACGCAATTGTGAAGCAAACGCATAAGGATCGGCTTTTAGGCGCAGGGTATCATTGGCGTCTAACAGTTCATATTTATACAGGCTGCCTAAGGTGACTTTCGGAATAAAAATTTCCCATAAGCCGTTTTCCGGGTGGAAGCGCATCGGGTGGCGGCGTCCGTCCCAGAAGTTAAAATCCCCGACCACTGAGACCCGCTTGGCATTTGGCGCCCACAACACAAAGTTTACCCCTGCTACGCCATCAATTTCGGTGAAATGAGCGCCTAGTTTTTCATAAGGGCGGTAATGCGTGCCTTCTGCCAGCAACCAGTTGTCTAAGTCTGACAAAATCGGGCGGAAACGGTAAGGATCTTCTAAAATTTGGTTTTCATGGCCCCAAAACACATTGAGTTGATAATTAAAAAAATCATGCTTATCTGCCATCACGGCGCTAAAAAAGCCATCTTCATGCAAGCAAGTCATTTCTGCCACTTCTTGCTGGCTCTCTTTATCAATAATCAAAACTTTTGAGGCATCCGGCATCAGCACCCGCACTTCTACCCCATTGTCGGTTTCGTGCATTCCTAACACCGCAAACGGATCCGAATGTCTGCCGCCCAATAGTGCTTCTATCGTTGCCCTATCCACTGTCGCTGAATTTGCCAAAACACTCATATTTATCTCCATTTCGATTATTTGACTGACCAAATCGTTATATTCAAGGTTGAGAAAAAAATTCAAATGAATTTAACATTTAAGCAAAAAATATAACGTTATATTATCCTTTTTTATACTTAGCACAGCTAATCTGCCTATAACTTAAGACTGTCACAAGCTTTGTTAAGATTCAATCGGAAAAGTTGAAAAGCAGGGGATAGATCACATTATTTTATAAAATTAAATAAATGCTCGTAATGGAGTTGATGGCGGACAATAGAAACATCGGAAAATAAAAAAACCGAGTGCGGTCTGCACTCGGTTCTTAAAACGGCAATGTCAAAAAAGTGTTACACGTTATCGATTTTACCCAATAGCGAACGCAATCTTTCTTGCCAATTGTTATGTTCGTTTTTCAAGTGATCATTTTCGCCAGCCAACGCATCGCGCTCACCGCGCAAATGGTTCAGCTCATTTTGAACCTGTTCATGTTTGCCTTTCAACTCTTCAATCTCCAATTGTTGTAATTGAATGGTTTCAACGGCTTGTTTAATTTTTTCATCTAGTTGTTCGAGCAGCTCAAAAGACATAATCATCAATCCTCAATAAATAATAGTTCTACAGAAAATAAACCTCATTCTAGCCTAGTTAGCCGCAGATTTCACATAGAAATTGAAAAGTGCGGTCAATTTTTTTACGGCTTTGCGCCATCAGTTGCAATACTGTGCTAAACTACGGCTTTGTGTGGATAGCCAATCCATCGTTCGCTAACTCATTCTCCTTCAACCTCAAATGAATAGGTCACACAAAATGAAAAGAGCCCTTGCAATCGAATTTTCCCGCGTTACCGAAGCCGCCGCCCTTGCCGGATTTGCCTGGTTAGGACGCGGCAACAAAGATGCCGCCGACGAAGCGGCAGTCAAAGCCATGCGCATCATGCTGAATCAAATTGATATTGACGGACAAATTGTAATCGGCGAAGGCGAAATTGACGAAGCGCCGATGTTGTATATCGGCGAAAAAGTCGGCAATGGCAGCGGTGATAGTATTACGATTGCCGTTGACCCGATTGAAGGCACTCGTATGACTGCGATGGGGCAAGCCAATGCGCTGTCTGTACTCGCTGCCGGTGGGCCGGATACTTTCCTGCAAGCACCGGATATGTATATGGAAAAACTGGTGGTCGGACCGGAAGTCAAAGGCATGATCGATCTCAACCTGCCATTGGAACAAAACCTGCGCCGGGTAGCCTCCAAGCTCGGCAAACTGCTGTCGCAATTGACCGTGATCACCCTCGACAAACCCCGACACCAAGAAACTATTGCCAAAATGCAGCAACTGGGCGTCAAAGTATTAGCTATTCCTGACGGTGATGTGGCGGCTTCAATTTTATGCTGCTTGCCGGATAATAACGTGGATATGCTGTATGCCATCGGTGGTGCGCCGGAAGGCGTGGTCGCCGGGGCGGCAATTCGTGCCTTAGGTGGTGAAATGCAAGTGCGGTTGCTGCCACGCAATCAAGTGAAAGGCGACAGTGAAGAAAATCGTGCCATTGCCGCACAAGAGATCGCCCGTTGCCAGCAAATGGGAGTGGAAGTCAACAAAGTGTTGCAACTGGAAGAGATTGTACGTGACGATAATCTGATTTTTTCCGCCACCGGCATCACCAACGGCGATTTGCTGAAAGGCATTCACCGCAAAGGCAACCTCGCCACCACCGAAACCTTGTTGATCCGCGGCCGCTCACGCACTATTCGCCGTATTCAATCGTTCCACTATCTGGATCGCAAAGATACCGAGTTGTATCGTCTGATCGGTAGTTGATAGAAGATTCAAAGTGCGGTCAGCATCGCTATCGGCAGCAAAACCGATAGCGATTTTTTATGCCAACATCAGCTCAATATTCAGATTTTGAATATTTTTTTGCACGCTTTCCAGTAAATCTTTATCGGTCACAATGGTGTCAAATACGTCTAAACCGTAAATCCAGAAGGTGGCAACTTTGCCGTATTTTGACGAGTCGGTAACCAACACATTTTTTTTGCTCGAT
This sequence comes from Testudinibacter crocodili, assembly GCF_006228025.1. NCBI lineage: Bacteria > Pseudomonadati > Pseudomonadota > Gammaproteobacteria > Pasteurellales > Pasteurellaceae > Testudinibacter > Testudinibacter crocodili. Next base: position 825 of record NZ_VDHF01000090.1, on the reverse strand, counting down.
TCGACAATCGCACGTTTCACCGCCAGTTTTTTCTCATCTGGGGTGGTTAGACCCTTTAAATTCCAGGAGGAGGTGGAAACAAAGGCGACATCAATCGAAATATTGCGTAAAAATTGTGCTGACAGCTCGCCAACTGAGGAGTAGTTGTCTTTACAGACGTAGCCACCGGTATGAATCAATTCGCCGCTGCCTTCTTTAATCAAGAAATTGGCGATCACAAAATCATTGGTGATCACCAATAAATCACTACGTTTGGCGATATGGTGGGCGATTTCCAACGTGGTGGTGCCGGCGTCTAAATACACCGTTTTACTGTTGGCGATCAACTGGGCGGCGGTGGCACCGATGGCTTGTTTTTGGCTTTGAAACAGCAAGGATTTATCATCATGTGTCGGCTCGCTGAACAGGCGTTGCAGCAACTGCACGCCGCCGGACACCGATACCACTTTGCCTTGCTCTTCCAGTTTCTGAATATCACGCCGCACGGTCATATGCGACACCTGCATAATCTCAACCAATTCGGCAATGCTGATCAGATCGTGTTCGCTCAGCAACATCAGAATGCGTTTTTGTCTTTCTGCCGGAATCATGGCTAATCCCTTAAATTTATTGTGAATTTTAGTGAAATAATAACACTTTATATGTAAATAACTCAAATATTGATTTTAAACAGCGCTAAATTTAACAATAAATAACATATATTGTGAATATTTGTGATCAAACTCGCAGTTTTATCTTTTCAATTCAGGCATTATGCACTGACAAAATGCAGAGTTATCTGAGTTGATTTTCAATCTAAATGGAGATTTTTTTATGAGTTATTCA
>NZ_VDHF01000009.1:0-10422 GCF_006228025.1 Testudinibacter crocodili | reverse complement strand
CGGTGAAAGTGACGGATAAAGACGGCACAGAGCAGACTGTTACGTTAACCAAAGAGGATGCGGGCTGGTCAGCGGATAAACCTGTAGAAGGGATGACGGTCAATACTGACGGCACGGTAACCTTTGATAAAGGTGCGTTGCAAGACGGCAGTGAAGTCAGCGCGGTCGCAACGGATGGCAATGCCAACAGTTCTGATGCGGCGACGGCGACAGCGCCGGACAGCACGGCACCAACAGTTGATATTTCAATGAGTGACGTGAACCTTTTCGGTAATGATACTGCAATTGTGACTTTTACTTTCTCTGAGAAAATTACTGAGTTTGATATTAACGATATTACAGCCGAAAATGGTGTCTTGAGTAATTTAAATACTACTGATGATGGTGTGACATGGACGGCAACATTTACGCCAAATAAAGGTGTTGATGATAAGACTAATAATATCCGTGTTGGTGCTGGTTATCAGGATCTTGCTGGCAATAATGGTACGCCAGCAGAATCTCCAAACTATATTATTGATACTAAAGCACCAACATTAGATTCAATCACTATTTTGTCTAGTGATAGAACTAATGATACAGCTGGTCAGACCTTGAAAAAAGGTGAAAAAGCTATTATTGCTTTTGGTTTTAGTGAGGAGGTCAGCGGTTTTGATCTAGATGATGTCAAATTATTTAAAAATAATGTAGAAGTTGAGATTGGTACATTTAGTAATTTAACAAAGGGAGCTTTACCGGGTAGATGGAGTGTAACTTTTACACCGACAGCTGATGTTGAAGATTATCGTAATCTTACTATCAAAGTGGCTGATAATACCTTCACTGATCTTGTGGGTAACTCTGGTACAGGTAGAGAAAGTGCGGTATTTTCTGTAGATACGGTGGTTCAAATTCCATCATTCAATGCAAAAACAACGGATGGTACTGTTGATGTAACTTTACCTTTAGATACTGCTAAATCTGCGATAATTAGCGTAACGATGCCTAATGGTGAGCATAAAAATATTACTTTGACTAAGCAAGGTGATACTTGGGTTTCAAGTGATGTTGGAGTTAAGATTGATGGAAATAAAGTAACTATCCCTAATGATTATACTCTTGATACTTCGATAATTACCGCCAAAATCACAGATGATGCAGGAAATATTGGTGAGAAGGCTGCTAGAGCACCAGTGTTAATCGAGTATACTGAAAATAGTGGTTATTACGGGTGGGATCAGCTTACTAAACCATTTTATGCTGGCAATGGAGAGGCAAAATATCAAATTATTCTTGGAACTGTTGATACTAATGGATTTAAAGGATTTGTAGACGGAACTAAAGTTAATGGCTTCTATTATGATCAATCAGGAAATTATATGATTGATGGTACTACTGGTAATATTTATTTAACTGAGCAAGGTGCTAAAGGAAATAATACTACATCAGCTGGTGAATATCCTATTCAGGGGCAGTTTGTAAATGGCACGGGAAATGCTTATAACGATTATGAGGTTTACAAAACTACTACTCCAAATGGCATATCTAAAGAACTAATTTATTCCTCTACTAATGGAGGCGATGAATTTGTTTCTGCCACCTTTAAAATTAATGATGTCAAGAATCTTGATAAGTTAAATGTACTGCTTGATCCTGAAAATGGTGTTAATTCAACAGGCACAGGGGCAGGATCTATTTTTACAACAGATGGACATGATATTTTATTCATTGGTTATAGTGATGAGTTTAGTGCAACAACCAATGGTGGCAGTGGTAATGTTCAGCGAGATGGAACCTATAGAGGCGATGGAGCAGTATTAGATCTGGGTGCAGGAGATGATTTTGTTCGTATTCGTGAATCTATCGGTACTGATTTAACAATTCTGTGGAATCCTTTGCCTACAGAAGTCTATTTAGGAGAAGGTAATGATAAAATTGAGGTTATGCGTGATTTAGCAGCTGCAAATTGGGTTAGAACAGGTATGAGTCCTGCTGATGGTAACAGTAAATTCGTACGTATATTTGGCGGAAGTAAAACAGATGTAATAACTGTGCCAGATACTTCAGGAGCTCCTAAAGTTATTGGTGTTGGAGATGGCGCTGGTGATGATACGGTTCGTGTCAGCTATTACATGCATAATGCCTATGCTCATTTGGGCAGCTCAACTGAAAATGATGATGATGTACTGAGTATTGGTATGGCACTGGGTAAACCTTATGGAGACCCTCGAGGAATTATGGACTCTGTTGTTGAAATGGGAGGCGGTAATGATACTGTAGAAGTTTATGGCGGTAACGGTATTTATGGAGAGTCGTATATTCGCTTGAGTAATGGTTATGATGGCAAGGATAAGAAAAACACCAGCGTTACGGAAGAAAATAAAGTGATGACTATTGGAATAGCAGGCTCATCAGTTATTGAGGGAGGGGTAGGCAAGGATGTTATTTATATTGGTTGGGATCATAATCGCTTATCAGCTCCAGACCTGTGGAGTAAATACACTTCTGAATTAGGAACAATGGGTGGCTCAAGCCGATTAGATTTGGGGGCTGGAGATGATGAAGTTACGGTAGGTGTGATTAAAGATAACGCTTTAATGAATCTAGGAGCTGGTAATGATATTCTTACTGCCGATAGAATTATTGATACTGCCCAGATTAATATGGGTGACGGCAACGATATCGTGATCATTAAAGGCATTGTACAAAATGGCGCGAAGATCGATATGGGAGAAGGTAATAACATTCTTACAATCGGTGGTGGTTTGAATAACAACTCAAGTGTGACCTTTGGTAGTGGAAATGATCAGCTGACTATCAATGGACAATTGGGTGTTGGTACTGGAAATCCAACCATCTCAATGGGCGCCGGTGATGATACGGTAACTTGGGGGGGTACGAGTATCTCGAGTACAAATCAGATCGATGGTGGTGCAGGTAAAGATACCTTGATCTTGACGACTACAACCAATACGCATACTGGTAGTACCAATAATCCAACGAATTTGGGTTCATCACAATTCAAAGGTTTTGAAGTGATTGAAATGAAAAATTCAGGTAACTCGGTTGATATCCGTTATTCTGATTTGCTGAGTGATACGACCAATGAAAGCCCACTGTATATTAAAGGTGTTGCCGGAAGTAAAGTTGATTTGGGACAGAATAACTATAACAGTGATTCTGCAAGTAGTGCTAACTTGTCAGATAATTTTGCAGGGAGAGGTTCTTGGTCTAAACAATCAACAACTGAAGTTGATGGCGTAAGCTATGACGTTTACCACCATTCAGCCGCAGGTAACAATACATTGAATGATGTTTATATCCAACAAGGCATTATCGTTATCTAACCGATAACCTACGTTAACTAACCTCAAACCGCACTTTTAGCAATAAAAGTGCGGTTTTTTTACACGTTTTGAAAAATAAAAAACTAATCGAAGATTATTGACATGTTGTATGTGGAAAATCCCATTTGTCTATTTTATTGATAGTAATGATCTTTAATGTAAAACCTGCGGTCATTGTCGCTAAAAGCTGATAATTTAATTTCAATTTAAAATTATAACTATTAGTTACTATTTTAAATGTTTTTGCACAAATGATTAACAGTGAAACAGGAGAGGCGGTTATGCCAGTGAATAGAATAGTAAATAATCAAAATTTATCGTTGAAACCGTTTGCGGAAAGTCAAGCGACAGATATGCCGAGAATTTGGGCGATGAATGGCGCACTGAAAGTTGCGCCGTCACAGGAAAATTCGAGGGAATTGAAGATTCAATTGACGGATAGCGAAGGTGAAGCACAAACGGTGATTGTGACAAAAAACGCAGAAAATCAATGGATCAGGAGCGATAAAATACAAAATAACCACTCTAACGGATTATCGCTTGATCCTAAAAGTGGCGAAGTGACAATTGAGAAAAAGTTTTTGCTTTTCGGCTCAAAATTGATTGTTAATGACACTAACGGCAAGATGGCACAAGTTGAAACCAACGTGTTGTTCCAACCGGTATTTAGCCAAGAAAAAGCTTCATTCCTGTATTTTGAAAATCATTTAATCAAAAAACCAATCGCAACAGTGGCGGCGACAGACGAAGATAATAAAATCAAAGAATATTTATTTGTTCACACGAATGGCGCTATGAGTGCCAGAAGTGAGGACGGTAAATATGCGATTAATACAAAAGGCGAGATTTATTTGACGGTATCAGGCGGGGGAGCGTTAATCAGCACAAACAGTGAATTCAGCCAAGTTGACAGCAATGATTATGAAACGTCCACAAATCAGTTTGGTAACTATAAAATTGTTGCAGTCGATCAGACTAATTTGAAATCAGATGCGATTACAGTCGATTTCACGGTGAATAATGTGTTAGCAATTCCATTTTTGCACAACCAAACACTGAGCAATACTAATGGTGTTGATTCATCTGGGCATAATTTTTCTCAGGATACTAAGAATAAAAACTACCAATTCACAACGGAAGATGCTGATAAGGTATTAATTGGCTATTCTGAGAGTGGTGCGGTTACAACAGGCTTAGCACAAGGTCAGATTGAAAATAACGCAGTTTTATTAACAGGTGGCGGTGATGATTATGTGAAGTTATCACAAAGTGTTGGTAGTAATAATATGAGTGGGGGCGTTGCTTTAGGAGAAGGCAATAATACGTTGTTGGTAGGTAATGATATTATTGGCGGTTCTGGTCGTTCTTGGGTTACTTCTGGTGGTGGCCAAGATACCATTATTATTGGTGATTTTGATGGTATCACTGATCGTGATGATATTCAAAATGCAACAATACTAACCGGTGGTGGCAATGACCTGCTCAAATTACAAGGTGGGATTGTCAGTAACAACTCTATCATTAACTTGGGAGACGGTGATGATACATTTATAGTTACAGATAAAAGCACCGATAGCGCATTACGAGCGAATCAGTCTTTAGATGGAACAGCCATTAATAATGGTCGTAATTCTGCCGGTTCTGTTAAAGAGAAGAGTGTTATTATTTTAGGTACTGGATCAGATACAATGCTCGTTAGTGGTGATGTTGATGATGCGACTATTATTGGCGGTAACGCAACAGGAATTGGATTAAAAAATGAAACTTTTGACTATGATGTTTCTGCTCAGAGCTTAAAGGATGATGGTCTAGATAATGGTAATGACACCTTAATTATTGATGGCTACCTAACATCTGGTACCATTGATATGGGAAATGGTAATAATGCTGTTTCTATTGGCAAAGGCGTTTATGGCTCATCTAAAATTAATTTTGGCAATGGTAATGATTCACTTATAGTTAAAGACTACTTTGGTATGAATAGTGGCACTGCTACTGCTAATATGGGGGCCGGTGATGACACTGTTACCTGGAATAGTTGGACATATTATGGTGTAGCTAATGAGAGATTAGATGGTATTTTTAATGGTGGAAGTGGAAATGATACACTCATTATAAATAGCACTACAAAATATTGGGGTGCACATGTAACTCATATGCATAGTAAATACTTTACAGGCTTTGAAAAAGTGATTTTACAAAATGAAACAGCATTGGATATCACTTTTGATACATTTGCTAATGATACAGATCGCCAAGGCCCTTTATACATAACGACAACTAATACTGATAAAAAGACAGCGAAAGTTGATTTTGGTATGAATGATTGGAATACAGATACAGACACCAACTTAGTAGACTGGTCTATTCGTTCTAGTAGTGGGAATTGGATAAAAGTTGAGGATGGAAAACAAGTAGATAATATTACATATGATGTGTATCGCCATTCTGTAGCTAATGGAAACTTAAGCGATGATGTGTATGTTCAGCAAGGAATTACTATCATTTAATTGATACCTCACCTTAAGTAATTTTCAACCGCACTTTTAGCAATAAAAGTGCGGTTTTTTTACAGGGTTTAAAAAACAAGAAACGAATTGAAAATTATTTAGATGTTGTATATGAATCACACATAATAATTAGACGGAATATGACATACAATTGAACAACGACTTAGAACACAATCCGCCAAAAAATCACGCTGTCAGATTGCTATCACCAAACGCAGTTTCCTGCTAAACTAGCGGCGTATTTATTTGAAGAATTGTGAATGATGAAAAAACTGATTTATTGCTTTTTGGGATTGAGTTTGCTGATGTTTATTGCCGTTATCGGTGCTGGTTATTGGGGCTATCGGCAAATCGAAAACCTGGCGCAGCAACCGATCACGGCGCAAGCCGATCAATTGTTGACGATTGAGCGTGGCACAACGGGTAAAAAATTGGGCGAATTTTTACAGCAACAAGGTTTGCTTGAAGACGCTACCTTTTTCCCGTTTTTATTGCGTTTGCAGCCGGAGCTAAGTGCGGTCAAAGCCGGAACCTATTCGTTGAATGGTGTGACCAATGTGACCGAACTGTTGCAGTTGTTGAACAGCGGCAAAGAGGCGCAGTTTGGTATTCGTTTCGGTGATGGCGAAACATTTAAGCAAATCCGTCAGACGCTGGCTGCCGCACCGCACTTGCAGTTGCAATTGGGCGAGAAATCCGAAGCTGAGGTGTTTGATTTATTGGGTTTGGCACTGGTAGAAGGGCAAACCCTGAAAAATCTGGAAGGTTGGATCTATCCCGATACCTACCATTACACGGTTAATGCCACAGATGTGGGCTTGCTGCAACGGGCGATTCAGCGCACTCAGCAGGCGTTGGACAGGGCGTGGCAACAACGGGATAAAGATTCACCGCTGAAAAATCCGTATGAAATGTTGATTTTGGCGTCGATTGTGGAAAAGGAAACCGCACTTTCATCAGAACGCCCACAGGTGGCGGCGGTATTTATCAACCGCTTAAAACGCGGTATGCGGTTGCAAACCGATCCGACGGTGATTTATGGCATGGGTGACAACTATCAAGGCAATATTCGGCGCAAAGATTTGGACGAGAAAACCGCCTATAATACTTATCAAATCGACGGCTTGCCGCCGACGCCGATTGCGATGCCGAATGAAGCTTCTTTGCAGGCGGTGGCGCATCCTGCTGATACAACCGCACTTTACTTCGTGGCGGACGGCAGCGGCGGGCATAAATTCAGCAACAGTCTGGCGGAACATAACCAAGCGGTGCAGCAATATCTAAAATGGCTGCGTTCGCAAAAAAATGGAAATTAAGATGCAAAAGTGCGGGAAATTTATTGTACTCGAAGGGTTAGAAGGTGCCGGTAAAACCACTGCGCGTGAGGCAGTGCTGAAAGCATTGCAGGCGAATGGTATTTCGCAAGTTGAATTTACCCGTGAGCCGGGCGGTACACCATTGGCGGAGAAATTGCGTGAACTGATTAAATTCGGCGACGGCAATGAAGTGATCAGCGATAAAGCAGAATTATTGATGTTGTATGCGGCACGGATTCAATTGGTCGATAACGTGATTCGTCCGGCATTGCGTGCCGGCAAATGGGTGTTGGGCGATCGGCATGATATGTCGTCGCAAGCCTACCAAGGCGGCGGACGTCAAATTGACCGCACTTTGCTGGCAACGCTGCGTGATACCGTGCTGGGCGATTTCAAACCGGATCTGACGCTGTATCTGGATATTGATCCCGAACTGGGGTTAAGTCGCGCCAGAAGTCGTGGTGAATTGGACAGAATCGAACAACTGCAACTGGATTTCTTCCAGCGCACTCGTGCACGTTATTTAGAATTAGTTGCAGCCGATCCGAATGCAGTGCTGATTGATGCGGCGCAATCGATGGCGCAAGTTGCCGCCGATGTGCAAAGTGCGGTGTGCACTTGGTTTGCCAAACAGGATAACTAACAATGTACCCTTGGTTTGCGCCACTGTTTCAGCAATTAGACGCCGCTTTTGCTGCGGGTCATGGGCATCATGCGTTGTTGTTTAAAAGTGAACCGGGATTGGGCAGTGAAACCTTACTGAATGCCATCGCTAAAGGATTGCTATGTCAGACAGCGCCGGGATTGCAAGCTTGCGGGCATTGTCAGCACTGCCAATTGTTCGACAGTGGTAATCACCCGGATTTACACCGCTTGCTGTTGCAGGAAGGGAAAAATATCGGTATCGATCAAGTGCGTGAGCTGATCGCCAATTTACAACAGTATGCTCGCCAAGACGGCAATAAAGTGGTGTATCTGCCAGCGATTGAGCTGTTGAGCGAAGCCGCCGCCAATGCATTGTTGAAAACACTGGAAGAGCCAACCGATCAAACCTATTTTGTGTTGCTATCAGATATTGCGGTACCGTTGATGCCGACGATTTACAGCCGTTGCCAAGTTCAAACCCTGATCGCACCGCCGTTGCAATTGGCGACCGTATGGTTACAACAACAATTTTCGGCATCGGATGAAGAGATTGCCACCGCACTTCGGGTTAATTATAACCGTCCATTAGCGGCGTTGAATGCGTTGCAACAGGGCTGGCTACCGCTGCGAAAACAGTTTTTGCGCCAATTTTGGTTGTTTTACCAAAATCGCCAACTGGAACCGTTTTTACAGCAGTTTGCCTTTAAAGACGAAATATTGCTGCAACGCCAACTGAATTGGCTGTCGGCATTTTTTAGCGATAGCTTGAAGTGTAAACTACAGATTAAACAAGGCTGGATTAACCAAGACATTGCCAACGGCATTGAGCAATTTAGCCAAGGTTTATCGCAGACCGCACTTTTGCAGGCGAACCAACTGGTCTCACAATTGCGACAGGATTTTGCACAAATCAATGCGGTCAACCAAGAGTTGATCGTATTGGATTGTTTAAGTAAATTAATTAGTGATGTTTTTGAAAAATAGATTGAGGTATAAGTGTTTATTGTCGATTCCCATTGTCATTTAGACAGTTTGGATTATGAAAAATTACATAAAAATATGGACGAGGTGGTGGATAAAGCTAAAGCGAGTGATGTGCAGCACTTGCTGTCGATCAGCACCACTTTGAGCGGTTTTGAACGGCTACAGACCGCACTTTCGCATCGTCACGAGGTGTCGCTTTCTTGTGGCGTGCACCCGTTAAATGTGGAAGACGAAGATTTTGATGTTGAAAAAATGCAGCGCTTAGCGCAAGATCCAAAGGTGGTTGCGATCGGCGAGTGCGGTTTGGATTATTACTACAGCGTCGAAAACAAAGCAAAACAGCAAGCGATTTTCAGCCAACAAATTGAGATCGCCAAACAGTTGAACAAACCGTTGATTATTCACACCCGTGCGGCAAGAGAAGATACCATGGCATTGCTGCAACAGGGGCAAGCGCAGCAATGCGGTGGCGTGTTACACTGTTTCACCGAAAACCAATGGATGGCGGATCAGGCACTGGAACTGGGGTTCTATATTTCGGTTTCCGGCATTATCACGTTTCGCAACGCACAAGAGATTCGTGATGTGATCCAAACCGTACCGCTGGATCGACTGTTGGTGGAAACCGATTCGCCGTATTTAGCGCCGGTGCCATACCGTGGCAAACAGAATCAGCCGGCGTATGTGCGCGAAGTATGCGAATATCTGGCAGTACTAAAAGGGGTAAGTGCGGTAGAATTGGCACAGATTACCACACAAAATTTTGAACGTTTGTTTAATGTCAGTGTGCTGACAGATTCATCATTAACCGAGGGATAAGGTATGGCTAAACTCAGTTTTCGCAGTGTGACTAAACTCTTTTTTATCGCAGTCACTTTATTGATCCATGTTGTTTTGTTTGCAACAGTCAATTTTTATTTCCCTCACTATGATGTGACCCATATTACCGGCGTTGAGGTGAAGCGGGTGGATAAAGATGGTCCGATCACTAAAGCCAATCCGGCAGACGGTCCGACGCGTGATGTGTATTATATTTATACACAAAATCCAGAAAACGACAAAGTGATGGTCTATCGTAATGAAGATACTCGCTGGGGTTTTCCATTCTATTTTAAATTTAATTCTGCTGATTTGCAGGCGCGAGCACAAAGTTTTGCGGTTGATAAAAAGAGTGTACAGGTCAAATATTACGGTTGGCGCTTGGTGATGTTCGATGAATTCCGCAATATGACTTCAATGAAAGAGGTCGATCAAAATGCAACAGCTGCTTGGCCAATCGCCAGCTATGTGCTGTATTTCTTACTGTTGATCACCCTTTTCCTATCAATTCAGTTTATTCGTGGTTGGTTTGATAGTGAGGAGTAGTGGTCACTAAATGTATTTGATAATCGGGCGGCTAATTAACGCCCGATTTTTTTATATTTGAACTACTTTAGGGTCTGTTAATCTTTTGTGTTTATAAATCAAGCAAAAAGAGTGTGATTTTATCCGACAGCGACCTACGGTCGCAATCGGTTAAGCATTGATGAGAGGCTTTGCCTCTCTGAAGCAGCCGCAAAGCGGCTGATCTATGCGTAACCTAGTACGGCTTTGCCGTGCTAGGCTAAAAGGATTAGTTTTAGCTCAAATAATATACTTAAA
>NZ_VDHF01000089.1:0-22937 GCF_006228025.1 Testudinibacter crocodili | reverse complement strand
GTTGCAATTATTTCTTTAACAGGTAAAGAGATAGTATTGCCAATGTCTAAAGATATAAAAATATTCTCATTAAATATGAAGAAAAATATTTTTGGGCTGATTCATTCTTTAGTGCAGGCAAAAAAGGTCATTGATAAATTCAATCCGGATATAGTACATAGCCATATGTTTCATGCTAATTTATTTGCTCGATTGCTAAGAATTATGACTCCTATGAAAAAACTAATTTGTACTGCCCACAGTAAAAATGAAGGCGGGCATATAAGAATGTTAGCTTATAGAATAACTGATTTTTTATCAGACTTAAACACTAATGTCAGTCAAGAGGCGGTAGAGTGTTTTATTCAAAAAGGTGCAAGTCCAAGTAATAAAATTATTCCAATGTTGAATGGTGTGAGCCCAGATAAATTTGTATTTAATAAGATACAGCGAGAATTAATAAGGAGTGAATTAAATATTACTGATGATAATTTTTTATTTCTTGCTGTAGGTAGACTGACCGATGCCAAAGATTATCCTAATTTATTAAACTCTTTCACATCAGTATTAAATAGGAATCCTAAAGCAGTGTTGGCAATTGTTGGACAAGGTGAACAAAAAGAGGAGCTTATCTCTTTAGCAGAAAATTTTAATATCAATCATTCAGTTTATTTCTTGGGGTTAAGGAGAGACATTCCAGCTCTAATGAGTGCTTGTGATTGCTTTGTTTTGTCTTCAAAATATGAAGGATTACCTTTAGTTATTATGGAGGGAATGCTGTGTGAGAACGTTGTGGTAGCAACTGATTGTGGTGGGACTAAAGAAGTTGTGGGTAATTATGGGTATTTGGTTGCTAGGCAAAATTCTAATGAGTTGGCTAATGCTATGGTCAAAGTAATTAATTTATCCGACAATATTAGAGATAGCATGGGAAGTGAAGCCAGAAAATATATTATGGAGCATTATTCATTAAGTGTTATAGCCGCACGATGGATTAATTTATATCAAGGTAATAAATAATGAAAATTGTCTATGTGATAACTCGTTCAGATGTGATTGGCGGCGCAAATGTTCACTTATTAGATTTAGCAGAAGGAATGCAGGATAAAGGGCATCAGGTTACGATTCTCATTGGGGGGACAGGGATTGTTGTTGAGAAAGCTAAGGAAAGAAATTTAGAGTGTGTTATTGTTAAAAATTTAGTAAGAGAGGTTAATCTTATTAAAGATTTTAAATGTTATTTTGAAATCAAAAAACACCTATTAATTTTAAAACCTGATATTGTACACTTACATTCATCAAAAGCTGGGATTTTAGGGCGACTTGCCTCTTGGCGGTTAGGATTAGCATATATATTTACCGCGCATGGTTGGGCATTTACTGATGGGGTAGCACAAAGAACAGCAATGTTATATCGGTTTATTGAAAAAGGCATGGCGAAACTGGGTGGAAAGATTATTACCGTATCTGAGTATGATCGGAATTTAGCTTTGAAGCATGGTGTTGGTAAGCCTGAGCAATTAATTACTATACATAATGGAATATCAACTGATCGACGAATAATAAAAATACCACATAATGATAAAGTGATTAGGCTCATTATGGTTGCACGTTTTGATATTCCTAAAAATTATACTGATGTAGTTGCTGCATTGGCAAAGGTTAAAGATTTAGACTGGCAAGTTGAATTTGTCGGTGATGGAGTTTTACTAAATATGGTTAAACAACAAGCTAAGTCTCTTTCTTTAGATAATAAAATTATCTTTTCAGGTCAATGTCATGATGTTGAGAAGCGATTAGTAAATGCCGATATTTTTTTATTGATTTCAAATTGGGAAGGACTACCGCTTACTATTCTTGAAGCTATGGCAAAAGGATTACCGATAATTGCTTCCGATGTTGGTGGTATAAAAGAAGCCGTTTGGGATGGAAAGAATGGCTACTTAATCCCTCGTGGAGACATAAATTGTTTAGCAGATAAATTAAATATACTCATTGGTAATAAGACGTTAAGGGATAGAATGGGATATGCAGGTAAAGATATTTTTGAATCACATTTCACTTATGAATTAATGCTGACTAAAACACTTGAAATTTATAACTCCGTTATAAACTTAAATAGCTAGGTTCAATATGACAAATAGACAATTTAGAAAACGCCACTCTCGCTGGTATGAACGATTATTTTTTAGTACAACTGTACAGTCTACTTTAGGGGTTTTATTCTCGGTGTTTTTGCCTGCTTTTGCATTATGGGGTAACGACATGTTCAGCTCTGAAACACGAATAAATACCATTATTGCGATAAGTTTTGCATTTATTCTGGTAGCACTGTCTCTACGTGTTTTAATGCGTTACCCCGGTGATAAATCCAGCAGTTTTATTTTCTCAACTATCATTTCTTGCTATTCAATAGCGATTGTCATTTTATTATTTTTTCGCTTGGAATATTCAATTTATCTATTGATAAATAGCTTTATTCTTTCTTTATTATTCTGTTTTTCAGGCTATTTTATAGCAAGACGTTGGATTGTGCCCAAAATTGCCTATATTCCTTTTGGGCGGGCAAAGACATTGGAACAAATCGATAATGTAAATTGGCATAAATTAGAACAGCCTGATTTAGAGCGTCGCTTTAATGCAATAGCGGTAGATCTTCATTCCACTGATTTGACAGCAGAATGGCAAAAATTCCTAGCAGACTGCACTTTGCACGGTATTCCTGTTTATAACGCCCGCCAACTAGAGGAATCGTTAACGGGGCGTGTGAAAATCCGACATATGTATGAAAATGATTTGGGATCATTATTGCCTTCACCGGTTTATTCGTTAATCAAACGCAGTATTGATATGATCTTGGTATTGATGACATTCCCGATAACGCTACCAATTATGTTGATAACCGCACTTGCTGTCCGCTTGGAGAGTGATGGTGGAGCCTTGTTTATCCAAAAACGGGTAGGACAAGGTGGTAAAGAGTTTAATATTTATAAATTTAGAAGTATGTGTAAGGATTCTGAAAAAGACGGAGCACAATTTGCTTCTGATAGTGATATGAGAGTTACGCGGATTGGCAAATTCATTCGTAAAACTCGTATTGATGAGTTGCCACAATTTTTTAACGTGTTGAAAGGCGATATGAGTCTGATTGGTCCACGACCGGAACAGAAAATTTTTGTTGAGCAATTTGAACAAGAAATTCCGTTTTATAGTTACCGCCATATTGTTAAGCCGGGCATTTCCGGCTGGGCGCAAGTGGTACATGGTTATGCGGCTGATGTTGATGATACTAAAGTAAAAATTGAACATGATTTTTACTATATTAAACATTTTTCACTGTGGTTAGATATTTTAATCGTGTTCAAGACTTTAAAAACAATGTTGACTGGTTTTGGCGCACGATAGGTATATTTCAATTGTTTCTAACTACAAATTACAAATAAGGTTCCGATGCCTACAAATAGTGAGTAAGCCCAACCGCACTTTTCAAAGTGCGGTCCGATATTCAATAAACCTCTTCTAGTTATCCAACCACAATGGCAGCAGAATGGTGATCCTGAGACCACCTAGGCTGCTTTTGCCTGCTGTGACGCTGCCTTTATGTTGTTCTACCGAGTTGGCGACGATCGATAAACCTAAGCCGGTGCCGCCGGTGGTACGGGTACGGGCTTGGTCGGTGCGGTAGAAGGGGAGGAAGATTTGTTGATATTCGTGTTCGGCAACGCCATCGCCGTTGTCGTCGACAATGATTTGAAGTTGTTTATTATCAACAATATTACAATTCAGGAGTACACGGCTGTGGGCGTATTTGAAGGCGTTGCGGATAATATTTTCCAATGCACTGGCGAGTACATCCTCGTTACCATTGATAAAGTATTTCTCAGGATTTTTGATGTTCTGTGAAAAGCTGAATTCAAAGTGGCGTTCACGGCTTTCAAATTTGGCGTCTTCGACCACTTCTTCCCAGATATTCGGCAGTGGAAAAACCTCTCGATTTAGGTGAAGTGCGGTTTGTTGGCGTGAGAGCGTTAATAACTGATTCAGCATTTTTTCCATACGCTCGGTTTCAGTTTCAATCCGTTGCAGTTCACTGTTTTCTCCTTGGCGACGGCGCAGTAAAGCGGCGGCGAGTTGCAGGCGTGTCAGTGGAGTGCGCAATTCATGCGACACATCTAATAATAGTCGTTGTTGTGAGCTGATCATACTTTCTAAGGACATCACCATGTGGTTAAAACTCTTGCCAACTTCGCGCAATTCCATTGATCCACGCTGTTCTAAAATCGGATTAATGCTGAGATTTCCGGTGGAGATGGCATTGGCGGTGCTGCGTAATTCTTTGATAGGCTGGGTCAAACTGAAAATGAGCCCAAGCAGCAGTGGTGTGCTGGTCGCCATTAATAAGAACAGCATGATTAGTGGGTGATCAAAGAAAAAATTGATAAATTCCCGTTGTGGATCGACGGTATCAATAAAATACAACAAATAAGGCTCGCGATCTTCTGAAAGAGGATAGGGCGAGATAAACGGACCGACAATATCTTGATTGTAAAACCGACGCTTTTGTGGCAATAGTGGATTATTTGAGCGATTGGCAAACTGATATAGCTGACTGCTTTCATTGTAATCCAGATTACCGATGATCTTATTAAAATCATTGGGATCGAGTAATACCGGCTTTCTTGGGGCTGAAATATGGCTGGTCCTGTCGCTAGGTAAGCTGCTGTGGGGGCTTTTTTGGTACTGCAAATCATACAGAATATTGTTTTTTGTCAGTTTGATCACTTCAAACTGATAGAGATTAACCTCATCAGTAGAGAGTTCGGTGTAATTGCGTGCGTCCATGGTTGGGATAAAGAATGCAAATCCTATCAGAACAAAAAAAGCTAACCAAATCAACCAAAAAAGAAAAAAGATTTGCACATTGATTGAATTAAGCAAACGCAAAAACTTACGCAGAGTTTTCATGACATCGTTTCATATTGGGTGCGTTGAAAAAAGAATAGCGTGTTGTTTGGCACGCTATTTTGATCATTGCTCGCTTATTTTTCAGTGACCAGTAAGTAGCCTCGTCCGCGTAGTGTCTTGAACCATGGTAGATTGTCGGCACGTTCTGGCAGTTTTTTACGCAAGTTAGAAATATGCATATCGATTGCACGGTCAAACGGTGTCAGACGCTTGCCCAGAATCTCTAAGCTGAGTAATTCCCGTGACAGAATTTGTCCCGGATGCTTAATTAATATTTGCAGTAGTGCAAATTCAGTGCCGGTTAAATCTAAATCACGTTCTAAATATAGCGCCTGTTGTCTGCCCGGATAAAGGGTAATGCCGCCAAATTCGAGATGTTTGTTGTCGTCTTTCTCAATGTTGCTGCTGGAGCTAAGTGCGGTAGATTGGTTTTGCGTTCGACGTAAGATAGCTTTGATTCGTGCAACGAGTTCACGATCATTAAACGGTTTTGATAAATAGTCATCAGCACCTAATTCCAATCCCAATACACGATCGATATCGTCCCCACGGGCAGTTAACATTAATACTGGCGTGGAGAAGCTTTTTCTGATTTGTTTTAGGGTTTCTATTCCGTTTAATACCGGTATCATCACATCTAGCAGGACGATATCGTGGCTGAAATTCAGTAATTTCAATGCCTCTTCACCGTTATAGGCCAATTCAACGTCAAATCCCTCTATGTTTAATACTTCAGCCAACAGTTCAGTAAGTTCAACATCGTCATCGACAAGTAATATTTTTGCCATGAATGGTTTCCTTTAGTTAATTATTATTTATTGTTGCGGAACAATAGGAGGAGCTGTTTGTCTTTCATTTACTATGATGATTCAGCGTGACAATTCGGTAATATAAACAAGTTATGAAAGAGAAACAGACCCAACAATTTGACAGCTAAGATACACTAAAGTTCGTATTATAAAGTTGAGGTAGAACAAAACTTTTGTAAAATTTCTGCAGTAAAGCTCTTTCTTAAGTAAAATCCGAGTGGTAATGTTTTAATTGCTTGTCCATTGCGGTCATATCCCATGGTCAAGGCTTTACTATTTGCGCCTTTTGGACGCAATTGTAACACTTCACCGATACGGGCATTGATTTTGTGTAATCCACCCAAAACAATTAAATCCATCAACTCTTCCCAGTCTTGCGCCAGACGAGCTTCTTGCTCGGCACTGGGTTGCCATAAAATAGGTGAGCCAATCCGACGATCCGCCAGTGCAATTTGGCGTTCACCTTCCACAGGAATCCACAGCACTTTTTGCAGTTTGTAACGTACATGGCTATTTTGCCAAACGACACCGCTGTTTTGGCTGAGTGGTGCCAAGCTAACAAATGTGGTTTCCAACGGAGAACCGTGCCGATTGACGGGAATCGTTTTTAATTCAATCCCAAGTGCGGCAAAATCTTGCTGTGCTTTGCTGCCGGCTTCTGCGCCAAGTGCGGTTTCCAATAGCATACCAACCCAGCCCTTATGACGTTTTAAATCGGTTGGCATCTGGATATTGTATTCCGTAGCCACCTCAGCCAGTCGCAATCCAGCCAATTGGTGGGCACGGTGTAGTAATTGCGACTCTGATTGTGGCGTGGTCATCTTATATCCGTTTGAAATAGGTCGAATAGTTGAAAAATAACGTAGGGTATTATAAGGACAAGTCGTGAAAGATACAAATTTTATTGCTCAAGAAATAATCAGTGCAAAATCCTGCTTTTTAAACACAATGGGTATAAGATTTTGTTTGAATTAACTAATTGATTTATAACGATAAAATTAAAATAAGCCAATTTATATTTTAATTTATTAATGATAATACCGAAATCAGCCACAGTGTTATCCACAGAAAATCTGAATAACTCACGGATGATAAGCAATGTTATTTTTTTGTTTTAATTGCAGCATATTTGTGCAAGACTCGGATCAGAAATAAACATTTCTTTTTAATTGCCTGCCACTTGGCAGGGTAAAAACAGGCGACAAGTCGATCAATTAAGCGTTTGTTCAAGCAATCGACAACCTAAAGCAGAATCCTTATGGCAAAAGGCAGCAGCAGCTCTCAGTTGTTTTTAGACAACAATACTTCCTACGATTACACACAGAGTTATCCACAGAGGCGCGGGGAATTATCTTGTTATTGTTAATATTTACAATCTGAGATGGAAGGTGAAGACTGCCTCATAAAATCGATTCCACTCTTTACGCGGTTATTGTTGTATCGTTTTCGATATTATGAAACAATCAACACCATTTAAAAAATTCAGAAGATTTAAGGGGATCGACAGTGATCGATTTCGATGGCTATCGGCCAAATGTCGGGATTATTATCAGTAACCGACAAGGACAGGTGTTGTGGGCGAAGCGTTGCGGACAAAATTCGTGGCAGTTTCCTCAGGGCGGCATCAACAACGGTGAAACACCGGAGCAGGCGATGTATCGCGAGTTGTATGAAGAGGTTGGTTTGAGTCGTCAGGACGTAAAAATTCTGGCGGTATCTAAAGGTTGGCTGCGTTATAAATTGCCGAAACGCTTGGTGCGCAATGACGGTAATCCTGTGTGTATTGGACAAAAGCAGCGCTGGTTTTTATTGGCACTGGTTAGCGGTGAAGACAGTATCAATATGCAGGCGACTAAAACGCCGGAATTTGACGGTTGGCGCTGGGTCAGTTACTGGTATCCGGTGCGGCAGGTGATCTCGTTTAAACGCGAAGTCTATCGTAAAGTGATGAAAGAATTTTCCAGTGTGGTAATGGCACTGCCGGACAGAGCAAGTGCGGTCAAATCACATCAGCACACCAGTCAATATAAATCGCTTGCAAGTACGCATACCAATAATACTAAGGACACGGCTACATTAACTAGCGACAATGGGCGCTCGGCGAATGTAGCCAAAAAAGAATCACGTTATCAACGGAAACAACGCAAGTTCAATCAGGAAAGAAGTGCTCGGCAGAAAGGAGAACAACGCAAATGACGGTATTTGTAATCGGTTGTCTGCTGACCGGCGCTTTAGCCGGGTTTCTTGCCGGGCTGTTTGGCATTGGCGGTGGTTTGGTAATCGTGCCGGTGCTGGTCTATTTGTTGCCGAAAATCGGTGTGCCGGAAGCAATGTCGATGACAGTAGCGCTGGGTAGTTCTTTTGCGACGATTGTGATCACGGCTTTTTCTTCCGCACAGCGTCATCATAAATTGGGCAACGTGGATTGGCAGGCGGCAAAATACTTGATTCCGTCGCTAATGATCGCGGTGTTTATTTCCGGCTTGTTTATTAGCCAATTGCCGAAAGCGGTCACCAGTAAACTGTTTGCGGTGATGGTGTTGTATTTGGCAACCAAAATGGTGCTATCAATCAAACGAGAAACCGGCAATCGCCCCTTAACGGTCAAGAGCGGTGTGGTTGGTGGGACGTTGATCGGTATCGTGTCCAGCTTTGCCGGTATTGCCGGAGGCGCATTCATTGTGCCGTTTTTGAATTCACGTGGAATTGAAATCAAGCGGGCGATCGGCACTTCTTCATTTTGCGGCATGTTGCTTGGCTTGTCCGGTATGATCAGCTTTATTGTCAGTGGTTGGAACCTGCCGCATCTGCCGTCTTATTCGATCGGCTATGTTTATTTGCCGGCGGTATTATTAATTACTGCCGTCTCTTTTTTCACCTCAAAACTTGGGGCAGACATGACTACCAAATTACCGGTGCCGACGTTGAAAAAGGCGTTTGCGATCTGGTTGTCGTTGGTGGCACTCAAAATGTTATTCAGTTAAGCGTTTATCGGCAAGGAATCGTATGAATTCGTATCTTCGCTTTCCGGATTTTGATCCGGTTATTTTTGAACTCGGTCCAATCGGCTTGCGCTGGTACGGCCTGATGTATTTAATTGGCTTTGTTTTTGCCCGTTGGCTGGCTGTGCGACGCGCTAAGCAGCACAACAGTGGTTGGACGGTCGATCAGGTCGATTCGTTGTTATTTAATGGGTTTTTAGGGGTATTTTTAGGTGGGCGAATCGGCTATGTGCTGTTCTACCATTTCGACTTGTTTTTACAGGACCCGCTCTATCTGTTTAGGGTGTGGGAAGGCGGGATGTCTTTCCACGGTGGTTTAATCGGGGTGATTGTTGCAATGATTATTACCGCCCGTTTACAAAAACGTCCGTTCTGGCAAACGGCTGATTTTGTGGCGCCGTTGATTCCGTTCGGCTTGGGCATGGGGCGTATCGGTAATTTTATCAATGACGAACTATGGGGACGGGTGACCGATGTCTCTTGGGCAGTTTTGTTTCCGTCCGGCGGTTACTTGCCGCGCCATCCGTCGCAGCTGTACGAAGCCTTGTTAGAGGGCGTGGTGCTGTTCTTGATCCTGAATTGGTTTATCCAAAAACCGCGTCCGACGGGCTCAGTAGCAGGGCTATTTCTATTTTTCTATGGTTTATTCCGTTTTATCGTCGAATTTTTCCGTGAACCGGACGAACATCTCGGATTGTTTTTCGGACAGCAAATTTCAATGGGGCAAATTTTATCGACCCCAATGATGTTGATCGGCGCACTGATTGTCGTTTGGGCCTATCGGCGGTCAGTAAAGTAGTGCACGCCTAAAAGTGCGGTTTTGGAGGAGAAAAATATGCGTCAATATTTGGATTTATGCCGGCGGATCGTGGATCACGGCGTGTGGGTCGGCAACGAACGTACCGGTAAACGCTGCTTAACCGTGATCAATGCTGATTTGAGTTATGATGTCGCCAACAACCAATTTCCACTGATCACCACCCGTAAAAGCTATTGGAAAGCCGCGATTGCCGAATTTTTAGGTTATATCCGTGGTTATGACAATGCTGCCGATTTCCGCAAACTCGGCACCAAAACGTGGGATGCCAACGCCAACGATAATCAAGTCTGGCTCAACAGCCCGCACCGCAAAGGCTGCGACGATATGGGGCGAGTTTACGGCGTGCAGGGCAGAAGCTGGCGCAAACCGGATGGTTCGCATTTAGATCAACTGCGAAAAGTGGTAGATAATTTGTCGAACGGGATTGATGATCGCGGTGAAATCATCACATTTTATAATCCGGGAGAGATTGAACTGGGCTGTCTGCGCCCTTGTATGCACACCCACACTTTTTCATTGCTAGGCGATACGCTGTATCTCACCAGCTATCAACGCTCTTGTGACGTGCCGCTCGGCTTGAATTTCAACCAAATTCAGGTGTACACTTTTTTAGCGTTGATGGCGCAGATCACGGGGCGTAAAGCTGGACAGGCGTACCATAAGATTGTCAATGCGCATATTTATGAAGATCAGTTGGAGCTGATGCAAACAGTGCAGTTACTGCGCGAACCGCTGCCGTTGCCGAGGTTAGAGATCAATCCCCAGATCAAAACATTGCAAGATTTGGAGACTTGGGTCACGATGGACGATTTTAAGGTGGTGGGCTACCAATCACATCCGCCGATTCAATACCCGTTTTCGGTTTAATTCGCTTTACTTTCGGTCGAAACTGATCGGATAATACAAGGTGTTCGGTTCGGCTTTTGTCAAGATTTTATCAGGCAAGTCGTTAATATTAATAAATTAATCATTAAGGAAAAGTTATGGGATTATTTGATTTTGTTGGCAACATCGGTAAGAAAATCTTCGGCAAAGAAGAAGAGGCCTCAAGTGCGGTAACACAGCACATCAGTGAAGATAACCCCGGTGTGGAAAACGTGGCGGTCACGGTTGAAAACGGCGTGGCAAAAATTGAAGGCACAGCAAAAGATGCGTCAGCCTTGGAAAAAGCCATTCTGATGGCGGGCAATATTGCCGGGATCACCAAAGTGGAAGCCGAGGGTGTCACCATTGCTAGCGGTGAAGCATTAGCCTCTGACGAAGAGTTTTATGTGATTGAAAAAGGCGACACCTTATGGAAAATCGCTGAGAAAGCCTACGGTAACGGCGCAAAATATACTAAGATCGTTGAAGTCAATAAAGAAGTGATCAAAGATGCGGATAAAATTTTCCCAGGGCAGAAAATTCGTATTCCGAAAGGGCTGTAATCTATTTTTTGCTTGATGCAATCTGACCTGACCCGATTCTTAGTGAATCGGGTTTTTCGTTGCTGCGGTTATTCGATTCTGTCTTTTATGCCGAATAAAGCAAAGTGCGGTTTAAAAAATCGCCAACTATCCCAATTTCAGCGGTTATAACTCGACTGATTGAGTTTGACTGGGTATAATCTCGTGTCTATTTTTTAAGTTCGGTGTTGGTTGTTCATACGATTGAGATGAGTGGCGCCGAGAATATCCGATTTTTTTGAGGTAAAAAATGCAATTTTCCGTAGAAACTACCCAAGGTCTTGAGCGCCGCATCACTATTACTGTGCCGGCTGAAACCATCGAACAAAATGTTCGCCAAGAATTAAAAAATGTAGCAAAAACTGCCCGTATCGACGGTTTTCGTAAAGGCAAAATTCCCCCGGCAATCATTGAAAAACGTTTTGGGGCGTCAGTGCGTCAAGATGTGTTAAGCGATGCGATGCAAAGAAGTTTCTTTGATGCGGTAATGCAGGATAAAATCAATTTTGCCGGTCGTCCGACGTTTGCACCGCAAGAATATAATGTCGGTGGTGATTTTGTTTTCACTGCGACATTCGATGTTTATCCGGACGTGCAATTGCAAGGTTTGGAAAATATTCAAGTTGAAAAACCAGTGGTTGAGATCAGTGAAAGCGACATCGACAAAATGATCGATGTGTTGCGTAAACAACAAGCCACCTGGAAAGAAAGCGATGTAGCGGCAAAAGCCGATGATCGTGTGACTATCGATTTCGACGGTTCTATCGACGGTGAAGCATTTGAAGGCGGTAAATCCGCAGATTTCGTTCTGTTGATGGGGCAAGGTCGTATGATTCCAGGCTTTGAAGACGGTATCGTCGGACACAAAGCTGGTGATGACTTCAGCATTGACGTGACTTTCCCGGAAGATTACCACGCGGAAAACTTGAAAGGCAAAGCGGCGAAATTCGCCATTAGCTTGAAAAAAGTCGAAGAGATGGAATTGCCGGAAGTGACTGAAGAATTTGTACAAAAATTCGGTCCTAAAAACAAAACCGTCGCCGATTTACGTGCTGAAATCAGCAAAAATATGCAACGCGAGTTGAAAAATGCATTAACCAGCCGCATTAAAAACCAAGTGATCGACGGTTTATTGGCGAATAACAGCATTGATGTGCCGGCGGCTGCGGTGGATCAAGAAATTGAAGTGTTGCAGCAACAGGCGATGCAGCGTTTCGGCGGTCAAGCACCAAAAGATTTCCAACTGCCACGCGATATTTTTGAAGAACAAGCACGTCGCCGTGTTCAAGTCGGGTTGCTATTTGCCGAAGTGATTGCAACTAATGAATTGAAAGTGGATGAAGCGCGCGTTAAGGCGATGATTGAAGATATCGCCGCCGCTTATGAACAGCCGAGCGAAGTAGTTGAATACTACAGCAATAACA
Organism: Testudinibacter crocodili; assembly: GCF_006228025.1. Lineage (NCBI taxonomy): Bacteria > Pseudomonadati > Pseudomonadota > Gammaproteobacteria > Pasteurellales > Pasteurellaceae > Testudinibacter > Testudinibacter crocodili. Next base: position 10,493 of record NZ_VDHF01000089.1, on the reverse strand, counting down.
AAGAGTTAATGAATAATTTACGCAATGTAGTATTGGAAGAGCAAGCCGTTGATGCGGTGTTGGCAAAAGCACAAGTCACTGAGAAAGCAGCTTCTTTCGATGAGATTATGAATGCTCAACAAGCTTAATCGGTAAGCTGTTGTTCTGATGACTAAAGTGCGGTTTATGACCGCACTTTTTGTTTTTAAACCAGTTAAAAATGGGATTGACCTGTTTTTTAGCCTGTTTTTCGGTAGAATGGCAGAATTCTGTGTCAATTTTTAAGTAGAGGAAAAAATGAGTTTAGTTCCAATGGTGGTGGATCAAACATCACGCGGCGAAAGAGCCTACGATATTTATTCGCGTTTATTGAAAGAGCGGATCATCTTCCTGAGCGGCCAAGTGGAAGATAACATGGCAAATTTAATTGTTGCACAATTGCTGTATTTAGAGTCAGTCGATCCAGAAAAAGACATCAACCTGTATATCAACTCACCGGGTGGTGTGGTCACCGCCGGCTTGGCAATTTATGATACTATGCAGTTTATCAAGCCCGACGTGCGGACGTTGTGTATCGGGCAAGCCTGTTCGATGGGGGCTTTTTTATTGGCAGGCGGCGCTGCGGGCAAACGTTTTGCTTTGCCGCATTCGCGAGTGATGATTCATCAGCCGTTGGGTGGCTATCGTGGACAGGCATCAGATATTCAAATCCATGCCCAAGAAATTTTGAAAATTAGGGATACTTTAAACAACCGCTTGGCGTTTCACACCGGGCAACCGTTGGATAAAATTGAGAGAGATACCGAACGCGATAATTTTATGTCGGCTGCTGAAGCGCAGGCGTATGGTTTGGTCGATGAAGTGTTGACGCAAAGAATTTAATCGCTATCACAATATTTGGATAAAACAGCATGTCAGAAGAGAAAGAATATCGCTGCTCTTTTTGCGGGAAAGAGCAGCACGAGGTTGAAAAGTTAATTGCCGGTGCTTCCGGCTATATCTGCAATGAATGTATCGAAGATTGTTACCATTTGCTGGAAAAAGACGAGCAAGAAAACGGTAGTAATGAAAGTGCGGTTGCGCCACTGCAAGACAAGTTGCCGACCCCACATGAAATTCGCAAGCACCTGGACGATTATGTCATTGGGCAGGATCACGCCAAAAAAGTGTTAGCGGTGGCAGTATATAATCACTACAAACGTTTACGTAGCGCATTGAATAATGATGTGGAGTTGGGTAAAAGCAATATTTTGTTAATCGGCCCGACCGGCAGCGGCAAAACCTTGCTGGCAGAAACCTTGGCACGAATGCTGAATGTACCCTTTGCAATGGCGGATGCCACCACGTTAACCGAAGCCGGCTATGTTGGCGAAGATGTGGAAAATATTATTCAGAAATTGTTGCAGCGTTGCGATTACGATGTGGAAAAAGCCGAACGTGGTATTGTGTATATTGATGAAATCGACAAAATCACTCGCAAATCGGAAAACCCGTCGATTACCCGCGATGTGTCAGGCGAAGGGGTGCAGCAAGCGCTGTTGAAATTGATTGAGGGAACCACCGCATCGGTGCCGCCGCAAGGCGGGCGTAAGCATCCGCAGCAGGAGTTTTTGCGGGTGGATACCTCGAAAATTTTGTTCATTTGTGGTGGTGCGTTTGCCGGTTTGGATAAAGTGGTCGATCAACGTCACAATGTGCGCAGCGGAATCGGCTTCGGTGCCGAAGTTAAAGGCGAGAAAGACAAAGCCAGCATCAGTGAACTGCTGAAGCAGGTCGAGCCGGAAGATTTAATCAAATTTGGTCTGATCCCGGAATTTATCGGGCGTTTACCGGTGGTTGCGGCGTTGTCTGAATTGGACGAAGAAGCGTTGGTGAAGATTTTGACCGAGCCAAAAAATGCCTTGACCAAACAGTATCAAACCTTATTTAGCTTGGAAGATGTCGAACTGGAATTTACTCAAGAAGCATTGATTGCAATGGCGAAAAAAGCACTGGCACGCAAAACCGGTGCACGTGGTTTGCGTTCGATTTTGGAAGCGGTGCTGTTGGATACCATGTATGATTTGCCGTCACTGGATAATTTGCAGAAAGTGCTGATTGATCTTTCCGTGATCGACGATCATCAACCGCCAAAATTAACCTATAAATTGGAGCAGGCAGGTTGAGTTTAAGCCAATAACGACATAAAGTGCGGTTTACAGACAAGGATTAAGCGGCGGATGCAATCCGTCGCTACGTTGCCTTATTGAATATCGTTGTGGATAAATGCGTATGATTTCAAAACCGCACTTTTGCTTTCACCGTTGCTGTCAACCCATGAGGTTGGCAAGAAATATTCAGCGACAGCTAAAATAGCGCTTGAGATTTTCTATCAATAACCCAATATACAATCCATTAATCCCAACATAAGCAGAAGCAAGAGAGATGAAATAATGAGCAAACAACAAACCATACAAACACATATTCCGGTATTACCGTTGCGTGATGTGGTGGTATTTCCGTTTATGGTTATGCCTTTATTTGTGGGACGGGAAAAATCTATTCTGAGCTTAGATAAAGCGATGGAAAGCGGTAAACAGCTGTTATTGGTCGCACAAAAACAAGCAGAACAAGAGGATCCGAGCAGTGATGATATTTATAGCGTGGGTACGTTGGCAAACATTATCCAACTGCTGAAACTGCCTGACGGCACGGTTAAAGTGCTGGTGGAAGGACAAAAGCGGGCAAAAATTATTGCGCTGAATGATGAAGAATATCTGTCCGCTACCATTGAAACCATCGACAGTATTCGTGGCGACGAACAAGAGCTGGAAATTATTAAAAACAGCAGCTTGGAAGAGTTTGATTCTTATGTTCAGCTGAATAAAAAAGTGCAGCCGGAAGTGGTGAGTGCCTTGCGCGGGATTCATGATGCGGAGCGTTTGAGCGACACGATGTCGGCACATATGCCGATCGCGTTGGAAAACAAACAAAAACTGTTGGAAAAATCCCATGTGATTGAGCGCTTTGAATTTTTGATCGGCAGCATGCAATCTGAACTGGATATCTTACAAGTCGAGAAAAGAATTCGTAGCCGGGTGAAAAAACAGATGGAAAAAAGCCAGCGTGACTACTATTTGAATGAGCAAATTAAAGCGATTCAGAAAGAGTTGGGTGAACAGGATAACCATAATGATGAAGTGGAAGCGCTGCGCCAAAAAATTGAAGAGGCTCGGATGCCGATTGAAGTGCGCGAAAAAGCCGAAGCTGATCTGCAAAAATTACGCATGATGTCGCCAATGTCGGCAGAAGCGACAGTGGTTCGCAGCTATATCGAGTGGCTGGTGCAAGTGCCTTGGCACAAGCGCAGCAAAGTGAAAAAAGATATTGCTAATGCACAAAAAGTGTTGGACGCCGATCATTACGGTTTGGAACGGGTTAAAGAGCGGATCTTAGAATATTTAGCGGTGCAAAGCCGTTTGAATCAGGTGAAAGGTCCGATTCTGTGCTTGGTGGGACCGCCGGGCGTGGGTAAAACCTCATTAGGGCAGTCAATTGCCAACGCAACCGGGCGCAAGTATGTGAGAATGGCGCTGGGTGGCGTGCGGGACGAAGCCGAAATTCGTGGCCATCGCAAAACCTATATTGGTTCGTTGCCGGGCAAATTGATCCAAAAAATGTGCAAGGTAGGGGTTAAAAACCCGCTGTTCTTATTGGATGAGATCGACAAAATGGCGGCTGATATGCGTGGTGATCCGGCGTCAGCATTGTTGGAAGTGTTGGATCCGGAACAAAATACCAGTTTCAACGATCACTATCTGGAAGTCGATTATGACCTGTCCGATGTGATGTTTGTGGCAACCTCAAATTCGATGAATATTCCCTCACCATTATTGGATCGGATGGAAGTGATTCGTTTGTCAGGCTACACTGAAGATGAAAAACTGAACATCGCCAAACGCCATTTATTGGCGAAACAGATGGCACGCAACGGTCTGAAAAAAGGTGAATTGACAATTGAAGACAGCGCAATTCTGGGGATTATCCGGTTTTATACCCGTGAAGCCGGGGTGCGTTCGCTTGAGCGGGATATCTCGAAAATCTGTCGCCGTGCGGTTAAAAATCTATTGTTAGATAAAAGCCTGAAATCCTTAGTGGTCGACGAAACCAATCTACAAGATTATTTAGGGGTTAAACGTTTTGAATACGGACGTGCCGATACTGAAAATCGTGTTGGAGAAGTGACCGGTCTGGCTTGGACTGAAGTTGGTGGTGACTTACTGACCATTGAAGCGGCTTCAGTGTTGGGCAAAGGCAAGCTCAGTTATACTGGTTCTTTGGGCGATGTGATGAAAGAGTCGATCCAAGCAGCGATGACGGTGGTGCGTGCCCGTTCTGAACGCTTGGGTATTAATCCGGATTTTTATGAGAAACGGGATATTCATATTCATGTGCCGGAAGGGGCAACGCCAAAAGACGGCCCAAGTGCCGGGATTGCGATGTGTACCGCACTTGTCTCCAGCTTGACCGGTAATCCGGTGCGTGCCGATGTGGCGATGACCGGTGAAATCACGTTGCGCGGTAAGGTGTTGCCAATTGGCGGCTTGAAAGAAAAATTGTTGGCTGCGCACCGTGGTGGCATCAAACTGGTGCTGATTCCGAAAGAGAATGTTAAAGATCTGGAGGAGATTCCGGATAATGTGAAAGCACAACTGGACATTCGTGCGGTTGAAACCATTGATGAAGTTTTAGCGCTGGCATTGCAAAATCCACCGGATGGAATACAGATGCTGACTCCGACGGCTGTCGGTGATAAAGTGGTAGTGGCAAATAAAGTTGCCGCTAAGAAACGCGGAACTAAATCGCAGCCTTCACCGATTGTGAATTAACCAATCGATAAAAGCCGAATTTATCTAGCGGGTAAATTTGGCTTTTTTGTATTTTGCAGCGCCGGATTATTCGTGCATAACAGCCGTGTTTCACATATAATTCGGCAACATTTTCGGGATTTAATCTTGATAATCGGTATTCAGCAGTTGAGTCTTTAAGAATAGGAAAAATAATTATGTTGGAAAAACTGAACAGCGGCGTTGGCGGTGTGATGTGGAAAGTGGTATTCGTATTGATTTCCATCTCTTTTGTCTTGGGCGGCGTCGGCACCTATTTGGTTGGTTCGCATGACACTTCGGCGGCAAAAGTCAATGGAGAAGAGATTAGTCAGCAAACGTTTCAAGCAGCATTACAACAGCAGACCCGCACTTTCAGCGATGAAATGGGAGCAGAGTTTTCGCTGTTAATGGATTCGCCGGAGTTTCAAACTCGTTTCAGACAGGACGTGTTAAACGGTTTAGTGGATGAGTCGTTGATCGGACAATATCTACAATCGTTGGGATTAGCCGTGAGTGATGAACAGATTAAACGTGCGATTGTCAGTAACCCAAATTTCCAAAAAGACGGAAAGTTTGATAATGAGCAATATCAAAGCTTTTTACGTTTAAACGGTATCAGTTCCGATTATTACGCACAAACCCTGCGCGCATCCGTGGCGATGCAGCAAATGCAATACGGGCTGTTAGGTACCGAAGCCCTTAGCCAACAGCAGTTGCAGCAGGTGATTAAACAAATTTTCCAAACCCGTGAAGTGCGGTTGACGTCTTTCCCACTTGCAGACCAAGTTGCCAAACAAGTCATTAGCGATCAGGAAGCCGAACAATATTATAACGAACATAAATCGGCGTTTATGGTGCCGGAACTGGTTAAAGTTGAATATATTGATATTGCCAAACCCGATGTGGAAAAAAATATTAACGTAGGCGATGTTGAAATTGCACAGTATTATCAAGACAATAAAGCCCAATTCAGTGGTAAAACCAGCCAACATTTAGCGCATATTCAAGTGGCAGATGAAGCGCTGGCGCAAGATTTGTATCAACAGTTGCAGAATGGTGCAGATTTTGCAGCATTGGCACAAGCACATTCGCAAGATAAATTATCAGCAGTCAACGGTGGTGATTTGAGTTGGTCAACCGATGGCGCTTTTCCTGCGGCGTTTGAGCAAACTGCTTATGTCACTGATGTTGGGGCTGTCAGCCAGCCAGTTAAAGTTGACAGCGCTTACCATTTGATTAAAGTGCTTGAACGTCGCCAAGGCGAAGTGCAACCGCTGGATCAGGTGAAAAGCCGGATTGCTGATACCATTCGTAATGAACAAACCTCGAACGGATTTTTCCGTTTAGAAAAAGAAGCTGCGGAAAAAGCCTTTGAAAATCAAGCTTCTCTTGCTGATGTAGAGCAAGTTATCGGCAAAAAGGCCGTGCAGACCGACTATTTTTCACGCCAAGATGTGCCGACCGCACTTAACTTCTCGAATGTGGTGTATAACATCTTTGATACGGATTTGCTGCAAGGCGGCATGAATTCCGAAGCGATCAATGTTGGCGAGCAGCACTCGCTGATTGTGCGTGTGGTTGATCACAAAGCTGCCGGTAGTAAAACGTTTGAAGAAGCCAAAGCCGATATTGTAGCGCTATTGAAACGGCAAAAAGCAGAGGCATTGCTGCTGAGTGAAGCTAAAAAAGCAGCAGACAGTTTAAATCAAGGTGCTAGTTCACAAACGATTACCTTGCCGCAAGGCATCCGTTTAGCTGAAAACACACAACAATTTGTGTATGCCAGAATGCAGGATTCCGGGCTGCGTGAAGGCGTGTTTTCAATGACAGCAACCGAAGGCAAAAGTGTTTATAAAGCGGTACAAGATGACAGTGGTGAGATCTATCTGGCGGAGTTGATTAAGGTGAGTGATGGCGTTGCCGATAGCCAGGAACAGCAGGCTTTAGCCGCAAGTTATTTGCAGGCTAAACAGTTGCAAACCTACAATAATTTGATTCAATCGCTGCGCAATCAGGCAAAAATTGAGATTAATCAGGATTTTCTACAGCAGCAGAATTAGCGCTTAATAACCTCAAATAATAAGATCCCCACCTTTGTTGTGGGGATTCTTTTGTTGGCTAAGCAGCTGTAAATTTACTGGTAATTTCTGGCTGATTATGGTATAAAATGCGCCGTTATTCCGAACTGTCGGAACAACATTATGATTAATCAAGACTTCACACACATATCACACACTGTCAGTCGGGGTGCCAAACGGTCGATGCGACAGGATATGTGGAGGCTAAACCCCAATTATATAAGGAATTATTATGGCACAAGTTTCAATGCGCGATATGCTGCAAGCAGGCGTACATTTCGGTCACCAAACTCGCTACTGGAATCCAAAAATGAAATCTTACATTTTCGGACCACGTAACGGCGTTCATATCATCAACCTGGAAAAAACCGTTCCGATGTTTAACCAAGCATTGACAGAATTGACCCGCATTGCTGGCAATAACGGTAAAGTGTTGTTTGTCGGTACCAAACGTGCGGCAACTGAAGCAGTTAAAGATGCGGCATTAAGCTGTAACCAATACTTTGTTAATCACCGTTGGTTAGGTGGTATGTTGACTAACTGGAAAACCGTTCGTCAATCAATCAAGCGTTTGAAAGATTTGGAAGCGCAGTCTCAAGACGGCACTTTTGAAAAATTAACCAAAAAAGAAGCATTAATGCGCGCCCGTGAAATGGAAAAACTCGAATTGAGTCTGGGCGGAATCAAAAATATGTCCGGTTTGCCGGATGCGATTTTTGTTATCGCTGCCGATCACGAACACATCGCGATTAAAGAAGCCAACAACTTGGGTATTCCGGTATTCGCAGTTGTCGATACCAACACCAATCCGGATGGCGTAGATTACATCATTCCGGGTAACGATGATGCCGCTCGTGCCATTCAGTTATATCTGACAGCAGTTGCTGCCGCAGTAAACGAAGGTCGTGCGCACGCTAACCCTACTGTAACAGAAGAAAGCTTTGTCGAAGCTGAAGCAGCAGAAGCCGCAGCAGAGTAATGTTATCGTAGTGAGTAGTAATGGCAATTTGCCCTTATTGACCACACAATGATTAATTGGTTAGCAGGGGGCTTCAAGGTTCCCTGCTTTTTTATTAAAAGTGCGGTTATTCCCCACAGGTGGGTAGCACTGATAAGAGGATGTTAAAATGGCTGAAATTACAGCAGCATTGGTAAAAGAACTGCGTGACCGTACCGGCGCAGGTATGATGGAATGTAAAAAAGCATTGGTTGAAGCGAATGGCGATATCGAATTGGCGATCGACAATATGCGTAAGTCAGGACAAGCGAAGGCGGCGAAAAAAGCCGGTCGTGTAGCAGCAGAAGGCGTGATTTTAGCCCGTGTTGACGGCGGCTATGGCGTGTTGCTGGAAATGAACTGTGAAACTGACTTCGTGGCTAAAGACGCCGGTTTCTTGGCATTAGCCAATAAAGTTGCAGATGCTGCACTCGCAGGTAAAGTGACCGATGTTGAGGTGTTGAAAGCACAGTTTGAAGAAGAGCGTGCCGCATTAGTGGCAAAAATCGGCGAAAATATGAATATCCGTCGTGTTGCGGCGATTTCTGGTGATGTAGTTGGGGCTTACTTGCACGGGGCGAAAATCGGGGTGTTGGTTGCCGCTACCAATGCTGATGATGAGCTGGTCAAACATATCGCAATGCACGTTGCGGCAAGCCGTCCGGAATTCGTAAAACCGGAAGATGTGTCTGCCGAAGTGGTGGCGAAAGAGCGTGAAATCCAGGTCGCTATTGCGATGGAATCCGGAAAACCACGTGAAATCGCCGAGAAAATGGTTGAAGGCCGTATGAAGAAATTCACCGGTGAGGTTTCTTTGACCGGTCAACCGTTCGTGATGGATCCGGCTAAATCTGTTGGTGATTTGCTGAAAGAAAAAGGTGCCGATGTGACCGGCTTTATCCGCTTTGAAGTGGGTGAAGGGATCGAGAAAGTCGAAACCGATTTTGCCGCTGAAGTGGCAGCAATGCAAAAAGTATAAATTGATATAAGGCGAGGCGACTCGCCTTTTTACTGTTTGCCGTTTACAGTTCATATAGCCAGTTGGTTGAAAATCGTGATCAAATAGCAGACTATTTCATCAAGGTTTTTATCATGGCAAGGAGAATAAAATGAGTGTTAAACCTACCTATAAGCGTATTTTGTTAAAATTAAGCGGCGAAGCGTTGCAAGGCGAAGAGGGCTTTGGTATTGATCCGTCGGTATTGGATCGCATGGCGGTGGAAATTAAAGAGCTGGTCGAACTTGGGGTTCAGGTTGCGATCGTAATTGGTGGTGGTAATCTGTTCCGTGGTGCAAAATTGGCGAAAGCCGGTATGAATCGAGTAGTTGGTGATCATATGGGCATGCTAGCAACCGTGATGAATGGTTTGGCAATGCGTGACTCGTTGCACCGTGCGGAAGTGAATGCCAAGCTGATGTCGGCGTTTCCGTTGAATGGGGTTTGCGATAGTTACAGCTGGGCGCAAGCAATTCGTTTGTTGAACCAAGGTCAGGTGGTGATTTTTTCCGCTGGTACTGGCAATCCGTTTTTTACCACTGATTCTGCTGCCTGTTTGCGCGGTATTGAAATTGAGGCCGATGTGGTCTTGAAAGCGACTAAAGTGGATGGTGTCTATGATTGCGATCCTGCCAAGAATCCGGATGCCAATTTGTACCGCACGTTAAGCTATCAAGATGTGTTGGAAAAAGAGCTGCAAGTGATGGATTTAGCAGCGTTTACTTTGGCGCGCGATCACAATATGCCGATTCGGGTGTTCAATATGAATAAGCCGGGTGCGTTGAAACGTGTGATTTTAGGCGAGTCGGAAGGCACGTTAATTTGTCACGAATCTTGATTTATCGGGCAGAATAGGTTAAAAATAGCCGTTTACGGAATATTGATAAAAATAAAGGAAAAACAGCGTGATCAACGAAATTAAACAAGATACTGAACAACGCATGGAAAAAAGTATTGAAGCGTTCAAAACTCAAATTTCCAAAATCAGAACCGGTCGTGCCCATCCAAGTTTGCTCGACGGTATTCATGTGGAATATTACGGTTCGGCAACACCGTTGCGCCAGTTGGCAAACGTAGTGGCGGAGGACGCCCGCACGCTGGCGGTGAGTGTGTTTGACCGCTCTTTGATCCAAGCGGTGGAAAAAGCGATTTTGACTTCCGATTTAGGCTTGAATCCATCGTCCGCCGGTACTACCATTCGTGTGCCGTTACCACCATTGACCGAAGAGCGTCGTCGTGATTTGACCAAGATTGTGCGAGCTGAGGCAGAGCAAGGCAAAGTGGCGCTGCGTAATATTCGCCGTGATGCCAATGATCAGATCAAAGCATTGCTAAAAGATAAAGCGATCAGCGAAGATGATGAACGCAAAGCGCAAGATCTGATTCAGAAAATCACCGATGCAGGGGTGAAAAAAGTTGATGAAGCGCTGGCAGAGAAAGAAAAAGAGCTGATGGAATTCTAATTCTGTTTTAGGCTTAATTTTCATCAAAGTGCGGTTATCATTGGCTTGATAACCGCACTTTTGATTTTATCAATGATATTACTGATAACAATGTAGGGGCGGATTATAGAT
>NZ_VDHF01000088.1:0-954 GCF_006228025.1 Testudinibacter crocodili | reverse complement strand
TTTAGTTAGTCCATTATGAGCAGCCAGATTTCTCTTAAGTTCACTAAATAAACCCTCCAAACGATTAGTCGTTTTTTCAATATTTAATTCAGCGTATTTTTCAAAGGTAAATAAATGATCCATATTCCGTAGCAAGCTTGCATAAGCACTACGAACGCCACGATGCTTATAAGGATATTTACCTTTTTCATCAGGCTTATCAGAACGCTCATTTAAGAATGTTTTATGTTTAAGATACCAATGATACAGATTTATATAAAACTCATTCTTACGGCTTATTTTGAGTGTTTTAACAAGTATTTTTAACTCTTTTCCCGCTTCTGATTTTGGCTTTCGGGTTAATTTTCTGATGACAAGTGCAACTTGGTGAAATTGACACATCTGGATCGGTGCATTTAAAAGATCTTTCAGTAAGCCTCGCTTTCCATCGCAGGTAATAGATTGAATATAATAATTTTTTTCTCTTAATTCATTAATGGCTAATCGGTAATATAAGGCTTTCTCCGTACTTACTACACGATGAAAAATGACTTTTTCGGTGATACTATCCATCAACACAAGAATACCAAACTCACGACCGAAGAAAGTCGTATCCATTAATATATTTAATTTTTGATTTATTGGTAAATTTAATGATGCTTTCGGTGCTTTTAATATATATCGTTGGATCGTTCTAACTGAACAATGATATTTATCAGCAAGTTGTTTGTAGGTTTGTTTTCCGAAAGTGTAATCAGACCAAATTTTAATGGGATCTAATTTTTTCTTGGAGATGAATGTTTTATTGCAGACATTACATTTATAACGCTGAATATTATTACGAACACCATATTTGCGAATATTTTGATTTTGGCAGAAAGGGCAATTTTTTATTCATATTTCAAAAAAGTGGGTTAAAGCCAATTACTATAAGGCTTTAGCCCACTTTTTAGCAACCATTTTGTCTACTATACC
>NZ_VDHF01000087.1:0-4441 GCF_006228025.1 Testudinibacter crocodili | reverse complement strand
AAGTGTGGTAGGGGATTGTGTTTGGTTCAGTGATGGTGTGAATATCAACCTGGAATCGGTACAAGACACCTATTCTAACCGCAGCGACAATAAAAACAGTGGTTGGAGTGTAGGTGGTTTTATCGGCACAAATGGCAACAGTTACGGCTTAGCGATTGAGGGTTCAGCACAGGTAGGAAAACGACAGTGTGATCCAGAAAAACATGGTACTGAACACCGACAACCGGATATTTTGCTGACAACCTGACGATTAGCAATTGATATGGAAGTAAAATATGAGCTAAAACTCAATCTCCAAATCGCTTTCCACTGTACAACAACATAATAAAATCTCATCGGCGGATAAAAACGCTAATGGCGTTTCCGTATAACTCACTTTACCACTCAGTAACTTTACTCGACATGAGCCGCAGTAGCCGGAGCGGCACTGGTATTCATGCAAAATTCCATGATTTTCCAAGGTTTGCAGCAGGGAAGTGCGGTTGTCGTGTTCGACAGTACGCTGTTGCTGCGGTAGGGTGATTTTATGGATTTTCATTGCGAAACAAAACCGCTCTTTTGTTGTGAGACATTGGATCAATATAACAAAAGAGCGGTATCGAAAAGGGAGTTACAGGTTAAAATCGCCGAAATCGTCAGCGTCGATTTTGGAATCGATTTGCCCAACCAGATACGAGCTGACCTCCACTTCTTGTGGTGCGACCTGTACGTTGTCAGACACCAGCCAAGCGTTAATCCACGGAATCGGGTTGGAACGGGCTTGGAACGGGAGCGGTAAACCGACTGCCTGCATCCGGATATTGGTGATGTATTCGACGTATTGGCACAGAATATCTTTGTTCAAGCCGATCATTGAGCCGTCTTTGAACAGGTAATCCGCCCACTCTTTCTCTTGTTCTGCCGCTGCCACGAACAGATCGTAAGCCTCTTGTTTACACTCTTCGATGATTTCACCCATTTCAGGATCGTCTTGTCCTGATGCCATAATGTTTAAAATATGCTGGGTACCGGTCAAATGCAGGGCTTCGTCACGGGCGATAAATTTAATGATTTTGGCATTGCCTTCCATCAGGTTGCGCTCGGCAAAGGCAAACGAACAGGCGAACGAAACATAAAAACGAATTGCTTCCAGCGCATTAACGCTCATCAGGCACAGATACAGTTGCTTTTTCAAACTGCGTAAACTGACTACGCATTCTTTGCCGTCCACGGTGTAAGTGCCGGCACCGTACAGGGTGTAAAGCTGGGTATCACGGATAAAGTCATCGTAATAGATAGAGATGTCTTTGGCGCGTTTGATGATCTCTTCGTTGGTGACGATGTCATCGAATACCACTGACGGATCATTGACGATATTACGGATGATGTGTGTATAAGAACGTGAATGAATCGTTTCCGAAAACGTCCATGTTTCAATCCAGGTTTCCAGTTCCGGCAACGAAACCACCGGCAGCAACGCTACGTTAGGGCTACGGCCTTGGATCGAATCCAATAAGGTTTGATATTTTAAGTTGCTGATAAAAATATGTTTTTCATGTTCAGGCAAGGCTTGATAGTCGATGCGGTCTTGCGATACGTCGATCTCTTCCGGTCGCCAGAAAAACGATAGTTGTTTTTCAATCAGTTTTTCAAACGTTTCATATTTTTGTTGATCGTAGCGCGCTACGTTCACATTTTGACCGAAAAACATCGGCTCTTTCAGTTGATCATTTTTAGTTTGCGAAAACGTGGTATATGCCATGTTGACCTCTATTGATTAAATTATGCTAAAAGGATTGTTACCTCAATTAAATTTTGCACGCACCGCCGGAGCAGCTGTCGTCAATATCATCTTGATTGTCGTCGGCACCGTCGCGCGTGTTTTGATAATACAGGGTTTTTAATCCGTATTTATATGCCGTCAATAAATCGCCCAACAAGCGTTTCATCGGCACTTTTCCATCTTCAAAGCGTTTCGGGTCGTAGTTGGTATTGGCTGAAATCGCTTGATCGACAAATTTCTGCATAATACCGACTAATTGCAAATAACCGTCATTGCTTGGAATATCCCACAATAATTCGTAATTTTCACTTAAGTTTTCATAATCCGGCACCACTTGGCGCAAGATTCCGTCTTTGGACGCCTTGATACTGACGTGACCGCGCGGTGGCTCGATGCCGTTGGTGGCATTGGAAATCTGCGACGAAGTTTCTGACGGCATCAGCGCTGTCAGAGTAGAGTTGCGCAAGCCGGACTCTTTGATTTCTTGGCGCAAACTTTCCCAGTCGTAGTGCAGCGGCTCTTGGGTTAAACCGTCGATGTCTTTTTTATAGGTATCGATTGGTAAAATTCCTTGAGCGTAGGTGGTTTCGTTAAAATAGCGGCAAGGTCCGAGTTCTTTTGCCAATTTATTTGAGGCTTTCAACAAGTAGTATTGAATCGCTTCAAAAGTGCGGTGCGTCAGATCGTTGGCACTGCCGTCGGAGTAACGCACGCCGTGTTTTGCCAGATAATAGGCGTAGTTGATCACACCAATACCCAGTGAACGACGCCCCATTGAGCCGATTTCAGCGGCTTTGATCGGGTAGTCTTGATAATCCAACAATGCATCTAATGCACGTACTGCCAGTTCTGACAACTCTTCTAATTCATCTAAATGTTCGATTTTGCCTAAGTTAAATGCCGACAGAGTACATAGCGCAATTTCGCCATTTTCATCATGGAAATGCTGTAATGGTTTGGTCGGCAGGGCAATTTCCAAACACAGATTGGATTGGCGCACCGGTGCAACTGCTGGATCAAACGGCGAGTGGGTGTTGCTGTGATCGACGTTATGGATATAAATCCGCCCAGTCGAGGCGCGTTCTTGCATCAGCAATGAAAACAGCTCACTGGCTTTGACTGTGCGTTTACGAATCGAATCGTCCGCTTCATATTTTTCATACAGCTCGTCAAAACGGTCTTGATCGGCAAAAAACGCTTCATACAAGCCAGGTACATCAGACGGGCTGAACAGGGTGATGTTGCCGTTTTTGATTAAACGCTGATACATCAATTTGTTCAGTTGCACCCCGTAGTCCATGTGACGCACTCGGTTGTCTTCCACACCGCGGTTGTTTTTCAGCACCAACAGGCTTTCGACTTCTAAATGCCAGAATGGGTAATACACTGTTGCCGCGCCGCCGCGCACCCCGCCTTGCGAGCAAGATTTGACTGCGGTTTGGAAATGTTTATAGAACGGAATACAGCCGGTGTGAAATGCTTCGCCGCCACGGATCGGGCTGCCCAGCGCACGAATAGCACCGGCGTTGATGCCGATGCCGGCACGCTGAGAAACATATTTGACGATAGACGCAGCGGTCGCATTAATCGAATCCAAGCTGTCACCGCACTCGATCAACACACAAGAGCTGAATTGACGGGTTGGGGTGCGCACACCGGACATAATCGGGGTCGGCAGCGAGATTTTAAAGGTGGAGGTTGCATCATAGAAGCGGCGCACAAAATCCAGACGGGTTTCTTGCGGATATTGACTAAATAAACAAGCCGCAACCAGCAAATACAAAAATTGTGCCGACTCATAAATTTCGCCGGTCACACGGTTTTGTACCAAATACTTGCCTTCTAGCTGTTTCACAGCGGCATACGAGAAATTCATATCACGCCAGTGGTCAAGGAAGCTGTCCATTTCATCCCATTCTTCGCGGCTGTAATCAGTCATCAACGCTTCATCGTATTTGCCCATGCGTACTAATTTTTTGACATGATCATACAGGCGCGGCGGATCGAAATGACCATAGGCTTTTTTACGCAAATGAAATACCGCCAGACGTGCTGCCAGATATTGGTAATCCGGAGAATCTTTGGTGATTAAATCGGCAGCCGCTTTGATAATGGTTTCATGAATATCTGAAGTGCGGATACCTTCGTAAAATTGGATGTGTGAACGCAGTTCAACCTGTGAAACCGAGACATTATCCAGCCCTTCTGCAGCCCATGTGATCACGCGGTGGATTTTATCTAAATCAATCGGCTCCAAACGCCCATCACGTTTGGTGACCATCAATGCTTTATTCATTTGATTACCTATATCCCATCAATTTTGAGTCTATTGAAATAAGTGTATTGAAAGTAGTTGAAGATGATTATTTGAACACTATATGTGGTGTTCAATTGAAAACGAGATACAAGATAATGTGTCTGGTGGGAAATATCAAGTATAAAATTTGTCGTAGAAAAGGATAAAAAAGATTGACATTGAGCGAGTGATTGAAAATTCAAGGCTAGCGTGATCGTTGCTTTGCAGACAACAAAAATTTATTTAAAAAATTGTGAGCGACAGCACAAAATAACAGCGAAGATAATCTACAAAGTACTTAAAAAACACAGTACTTAAAAAAACAAAGTACTTAAAAAAATAAAGTGCGGTTGAACAACCGCACTTCAGATTATTGACAAAGA
>NZ_VDHF01000086.1:0-21602 GCF_006228025.1 Testudinibacter crocodili | reverse complement strand
CTATTAACCTTCTATTATTTCGCCACTTTCCTGATTTTCGAAAATAAGTGAAACCGAGTTAACACAAAACCGTAAGCCGGTCGGCGGCGGACCATCATCGAAAACATGCCCTAAATGAGAATCACAGTGACCGCAACGAATTTCAGTACGGTGGCGTGACAAGCTGTAATCGTCCAAATAGCGGACCGCCTGCTCGGATACTGGTTGATAAAAACTCGGCCAACCGCAACCAGCATCAAATTTAGTGTCCGAGACAAATAGCGGCGAATTGCACAATAAACAGCGATATAACCCCATTCCCTGCTGCTGCAATAATTTTCCGCTGAACGGCAATTCAGTGCCTTGTTCTAGACAAATTCGCTGCTGTTCTGGCGTAAGTTGTTCTTTTGTTTTCATTGCTCCTCCCAAGGTTCTACATCAACCTTATTCTAAAACAAAAATCGCTAATATATCCTGTTTTTTCTGCTATAAAGCCATTTTATTATCTGCTATATTCTTTGAGCTATCTTGACTTGACGCAATAATTTGTTGTTTCGAACCAATACAAATCTGTGATATACTTCACACAGTTACATTGCGCTGCTACAACACGTTAAAATAGCATCAAATCAGTTATTTTTATGTGAAAATAACGGCAAAATGTAGTAATTTTGTTAAACATTAATGAAGGGTAAAATCTCATGGCAATTAAAATTGGTATTAATGGTTTTGGCCGTATCGGTCGTTTCGTATTTCGTGCATCTATCAACCGTTCTGATATCGAAGTTGTCGGTATCAACGACTTGATCGATGCTGATTACATGGCATACATGTTAAAATACGATTCCACTCACGGTCGCTTTGACGGTACAGTTGAAGTGAAAGACGGCAACTTGGTTGTTAACGGCAAAACCATTCGTGTTACAGCAGAACGTGATCCTGCAAACTTAAAATGGGATGAAATCGGGGTTGACGTTGCTGTTGAAGCAACAGGTTTGTTCTTAACCGACGAAACTGCACGCAAACACATTACTGCCGGTGCGAAAAAAGTGGTATTAACAGGTCCTTCTAAAGACAAAACACCAATGTTCGTTAACGGTGTTAACTTTGATACTTATGCAGGTCAAGACATCGTTTCTAACGCCTCTTGTACCACAAACTGCTTAGCGCCAATCGCAAAAGTATTGAACGACAAATGGGGTATCAAAGACGGTTTAATGACCACTGTTCACGCTACCACAGCAACCCAAAAAACCGTTGACGGTCCATCTGCCAAAGACTGGCGTGGTGGTCGCGGTGCGGCACAAAACATCATTCCTTCATCAACAGGGGCTGCAAAAGCAGTTGGTGTGGTCATTCCTGAATTGAACGGCAAATTGACCGGTATGGCATTCCGTGTTCCTACCACTAACGTTTCTGTGGTTGACCTGACCGTTAATCTGGCAAAACCAGCAACTTATGCAGAAATCTGTGCCGAAATGAAACGTGCTTCTGAAAATGAATTGAAAGGCGTGTTAGGTTACACCGAAGATGAAGTGGTTTCTACCGACTTCAACGGCTGCCCATTAACATCGACTTTCGATGCTAAAGCCGGTATCGCATTAACTGACACCTTCGTTAAAGTCGTTTCTTGGTACGACAACGAAATCGGTTATTCACACAAAGTGTTAGACTTGGTTGCTCACATCTCTAAATAATCAAGTCTTAAGCAACAATAAATTGAATACCGCACGTTAAGTGCGGTATTTTTTTGCGTTGAAAATAGAGTCTGTTGATAGTTATTTTAATTTGGACATAAAAAAACGGTCAGATTAACCTGCCCGCTTTTTATCATTAGGTTGAATGCTAACTTTGTGTTTCTGAGTCTGGATCACCGATGGCAATCGGTTTGATTAAGCCAAAGAAAGCGACAATAGCAATGGCAGATGATGCCAAACCTAAATAAACCGACAATTCATAATCCAAACCAAAGCCAATTTGTGCATTAAACAAGAACGTAGCACAGACCGCTGTCATAAAGACCGCCGGGATTGTGGCAACCCAGTGGAATTTGGCATAGCGGTACAGATAAGCCGCCGCAACCCACAACATCACCGTTGCCGTCGTTTGGTTTGCCCAACCAAAATAACGCCACAAAATTTGGAAATCAATTTTAGAGACCACAAAGCCAATCGCAAATAACGGAATCGCAATCAACAAACGTTTTGGCAAGCTGCGTTGTTCTAATTTGAAGAAATCAGCAATCAGTAAACGTGCTGCACGAAATGCGGTGTCGCCAGAAGTGATTGGCAACACGACTACGCCCAGTACCGCCAGAATTCCACCGAATACGCCCAACATACCAATAGCCGAGTCATACACCACTTTCGACGGCGTGCCAGCGGCAATCGCCGCATTCATCGCTTCGGAAGATTCATAGAAACTCAAACCGACCATACACCAGATTAACGCAATCACCCCTTCGCCAATCATCGCACCGTAGAAAATAAAACGCCCCTCACTTTCATTTTGGGTACAACGTGCCATCAATGGCGTTTGGGTTGCGTGGAAACCGGAAATTGCGCCACAGGCAATAGTGATAAACAACAACGGCCAAATCGGCAGATCTTTCGGATGTAAATTCTGTAAGAAAGTGCCGAAATCAACATCCATTCCTACACTGCGGAACAGCGGAATGCCTTCGAAGAATAAACCGAACAGCATACCAACGGTCATAAACAGCAGCAACGCTCCGAATAACGGATAAATCCGTCCGATGATTTTGTCAATCGGTACGAGGGTTGCCAATAAATAGTAGATAAAGATAATACTAGTCCAGATGACTAAAATAGTTCCGCTGCTGACACCGGATTCCTCATTTACTGCACCTGCCCCTATAGAACCGGAGCTCATTACTTCGGTTGTAATATTGGTCAGCAATGATGCTGGGCTGGCAACAAAGACCACACCGACCAGTAATAGCAGCAAAATCGCCAATACATTCATAAAGTGCTTGGCGGGTGCACCTAAATATTTGCCCGCTAAAAACGGAATATTGGCACCTTTATTACGGATACTCAGCATGCCACAAAAATAATCATGCACTGCTCCAGCGAAAATACAACCGAATACAATCCACAACATCGCCACAGGACCATACAATGCCCCTAAAATTGGACCAAAAATCGGGCCGGTTCCGGCAATATTCAATAGCTGAATCAACCAGATTTTTTTCTTCGACATCGGCACATAGTCAACGCCATCAGCCATATGGTGCGCTGGTGTGGCGCGTGCTGGGTTGATTTTGAAAATCTTTTCAATAATCTTGCCATACACAAAATAACCAGCCAACAATAAGCCTACACAAATGAGAAACCATAACATAATCAATACTCCAAAAAAGGAAGACATAAAGACGCTGGCATTCTAACAGAATTCGTATTAGGTGAAAGAATTGTAAATAGATAGTGCGTTTTTTTGCACAAAAATGTGACAAATCGCACATTTTTAAGACGTAAAAATAAGATACGCAAAGTGCGGTTTGTGCTATCTACTTATTTCATCAAACCGCACTTTGATAATTCGGGCGTCAACGCTAAATAAAAATGGTTAATCCGCTTTTTTTGCCGATTTTTCCGGTTCCGGATCTTGTTTGATAATCGGCACACAGCGCCGGCAGCCACCACCTTGATCAACGCCCATCTCTTTACATAGTTGGTTGTATTTCTCCAATAGGGTTTTGAACAGCCCTTTTTTGCCTGATGTTTGCTTATCGCTCACCATTTTCCTTTCCTCCGGCTTCAGTATTAACGTTGCTTAATCCCTGAAATTATTAAACTGGAACGGCTGTCCCAGCTCTGCGCCTTTCACCAGTTGAATCACCGCTTGCAAATCATCACGCGATTTGCCGGTCACCCGCACTTGATCGCCTTGAATCTGGGTTTGCACTTTGATTTTGGCGTCTTTCACCAGCTTGGTGATTTTCTTCGCCATCTCGCTTTCAATTCCTTGTTTGATCTTCACTTCCTTGCTATAAATCTTGCCGCTGTGCTCAAACTGCTCATCAATATCCAACGAATTATGCTCAATGCCACGTTTAATCATTGCACTACGCAAAATATCCAGTAATTGTTCCACCTGAAAATCCGATTCGCTGCTGACTTTGATTTTGACATCTTTTTCATTCAGCTCAATTGCGGCCTGTACGTTTTTGAAATCCCAGCGGTTAGTCAAATCACGGTTGGCATTTTCCACTGCATTGCGCACTTCGTGCACGGTCACTTCGGATACTATATCAAAAGAAGGCATAATGTCTTTCTCCTCAAATCTCAAATTTATGTTCAAATTTATGGTTTTTACTATTTACAACGTTTGCAAACGTTGATTGGCTTCCAATAATAGCAAAAGTGCGGTCAAATCGCTGTGATTAATCACAATCTGCGCCTGTTGCTGCACTTTCGGTTTAGCATGAAAGGCAATGCCCAAACCCGCTTGTGCCAACATCGGCAAGTCATTGGCACCGTCGCCAATCGCAATCGTTTGTTGTTTGCTTAAGCCGAATTGTTCACGCAAATCGTTGAGGGTTTGTGCTTTAAAATTTGCATCGACCACCTGCCCGAGTACTTGTCCACTCAGTACACCGTCGATAATTTCCAGTTGATTCGATACGGCGGCATCGAGTTTTAACGTCTGCTTTAAATAATCGGCAAAATAGGTGAAGCCACCAGAAGCAATCGCAGTGCGCCAACCGTGCTGCTGCAATACTTGCAACAACCGCTCTAAACCGGGCATTAACGGTAACGTCGACCGCACTTGCTGCAAAATCTGTTCCGGTGCGCCTTGCAACGTGCCAACCCGACGGCGCAAGCTCTGTTCAAAATCCAATTCGCCGCGCATCGCCTGTTCGGTGATCTCAGACACCAATTCGCCACAGCCTGCCAATTTGGCAATTTCGTCAATACATTCAATTTGAATCGCGGTGGAATCCATGTCCATCACCAGCAACCCTGCTGGCTGCAACCGTGCTTCGCCGTTCAACAACGCCAAATCCAAACCGCATTGATGGGCAGCATTCAGCCATTCACGTTGATATTCCCCGCGCAAAATCACCGCCGCTATTTGCTCGCTTGACCAAGCATCACACAGCCACAATGGCTGCTGAATTTGCTCCGCAAAAGCAAGCAACGTGGTTTTATCTAAACGTTTACCGTACAAAACAAACGGCTGCACCGCACTTGATGTCGTTGGTTTTCCATTCAATTCAGTCGGTAACGTTGTCCAAAAATCAGTTATCGTATTCAGATTGTGTTGTAGCATACTCGTTCCAAGTTATTTTACTGTGCTATAATCCGTCGCTATTAATAGCACAATTTCACGTATTTGAACATTTATAAGAGGCAACGTTGGTCTATTTGAATAAAGAAAAAATCATCAAATCAGTGCTGTTACTGACGATCATTTTAGCCTGCGGCGCCATTCTCAGTGTGATTTTGTATGGTGTGAATCAGTTTAAGGTCGGCTCGCAGCTCGCCAGTGTCAATCAGGTTTCCTATCTGTCGCACACTTTAGTTCGGCAACAGGCAAATCTGATGTCGGTGCTGTTGGCAAACAATGCCAAACAGGAAAGTTTGAGTGACAGTTTGGATCAATTCCAATTGCAGGAATTTGTGCTGGACGCTACCGTGTATTCGCCACAAGGGGCTATTTTGGCACAAAGCAGCAATCCGTTTAATTTTCGCGCCCGCATTGGCTTGGACGCCACCAACGATAGCGAAATCAGTAGCACCCAACAAATTGTCGAGCCGATTTATTCTGCTCGCGGCTTGCTCGGCTATCTGCGCGTGACCTTTGACACTCAATACGGACAAACTACCCAAGAAAAAATCAACGCTCTGTTTCACCATCTCTACGGCGAACTCATTATTGTGTTTCTTTGTGGCATATTGCTTGCCAGCAGCCTTCACTATTTTTTGCGCAAACGACGCAAAACAGTCGTCACACATAAAGTCGAGCCAAGTGCGGTCAGCAAACCCAACAGCCATGCTGCACAAGCGTTCCATTCCAAACGGCGGCGCTTTCGGGTGTAATCGCCAATAAACACGCTTTTATGGCAGCAAAAAACCGCACTTTGAAAGTGCGGTTTTCAATTTAAACCGTTTTAAACAACAAATAGAATTAAGCTGCTAATTTCTTGATATGAGCAGATAATTTAGATTTGTGGTTAGCCGCTTTATTTGCGTGGATCAGGCCTTTAGAAGCCATTCTATCCACCACTTTTTGCATTTCGACAAATGCGGTTTCGGCTGCGGATTTGTCACCGGTTGCTACGGCTGCGTAGGCTTTTTTGATGTAAGTACGCATCATAGAACGTTGACTTGCATTGTGCTGACGGCGTTTTTCAGATTGAATCGCACGTTTTTTCGCTGACTTGATATTAGCCAAGGTCAAACTCCCAAGAATTTCTGTAAAAAATGGACATAAAAATAAAGGCGTAAAATATGCCTGCTTTCTATGCGTTTGTCAAATAGTAATATGCACTTTGTTCGTTATCGCCGTGTATTGCCGCAACAAGACACGATTTAGGGTTGTAGCCACAGCGAAAACAGGGTTCGGACAAAAGAGCCACTTTCGCCATCTTTTCCCCACTTCACATGCTCTACCTTACACATAGGGGCGCAATTTTAGCAGTTTTTTTATGTGGAATATAGCTAAAAAACAAATTTTCTATACAATTAGCTCAATCATTCAACTTAAGTCATTCAACTTATTCTGCCATCAGAGATCCTGTTTTGAGTAAACCGTTATTGAAATCCGGCATTATCGTCAGCAGCATGACCCTGCTGTCACGGGTGCTTGGACTAATCCGCGACGTGGTGATCGCTAATCTGCTCGGTGCCGGTGCCGCAGCCGATATTTTCTTATTTGCCAACCGTATTCCGAATTTTCTGCGCCGTTTATTCGCCGAAGGTGCTTTTTCGCAAGCGTTTATCCCAGTGTTGGCGGAATATCGTAAAGAAGGCGACCTCAGCCAAACGCAAGAATTTGTCGCCAAAGTGAACGGCACGCTCGGCGGTTTGGTGGCGATTGTCACTGTCATCGCTATGATCGGCTCGCCGGTGATCGCAGCGATTTTCGGCACCGGTTGGTTTATGGATTGGCTCAATGACGGGGCGAACGGCTATAAATACGAGCAAGCCTCGTTGCTGCTGAAAATCACCTTTCCTTATTTATGGTTTATCACTTTGGTTGCGCTGTCGGGCGCGATTCTCAACACGCTCGGCAAGTTCGGTGTGATGGCATTTTCGCCGGTGTTGCTGAATATTGCGATGATCGCCACCGCACTTTTCCTTGCGCCACACATGGAAAGCCCGGATCTGGCACTGGCAATCGGGATTTTCCTCGGTGGTCTGCTGCAATTTTTATTCCAAATTCCGTTTTTAAAGCAAGCCAAAATGCTGGTGAAGCCGAAATGGGCGTGGAACGATCCGGGTGTAAAAAAGATCCGCACTTTGATGATTCCGGCGCTGTTTGGGGTCTCGGTCAGCCAAATCAACCTGCTGTTGGATACGTTTATCGCCAGTTTCCTGATGACCGGTTCCATCAGTTGGCTGTATTATTCTGACCGCCTACTCGAATTTCCGCTCGGATTGTTCGGCATTGCGATTTCCACTGTGATTCTGCCTACCCTCGCACGCCACCATGTGCATAATCAAAATAACACAGTCGTCAGCCAAGAGTTTCGCAATACCATGGATTGGGGCGTGCGTATGATTTTACTGCTCGGCATTCCGGCGGCGATTGGGATCGCAGTTTTGGCGCAGCCGATGTTGATGGTGCTATTTATGCGCGGCAGCTTTTTACTCAGCGATGTAATCGCCGCTTCTTATTCATTGTGGGCATTCACCAGTGCGCTGCTCAGTTATATGTTGATTAAGATTCTCGCCAACGGTTACTATGCACGACAAAATACCAAAACACCGGTACGCTACGGCATTATCGCAATGGTGAGCAACATGGGCTTTAACCTGCTGGCGATTCCGTTCGGTTATGTCGGCTTGGCGATTGCTTCGGCGATGTCTTCAACGTTGAATGCTTATCTGCTGTATCACGGACTTGCCAAAGCCGGCGTTTACCGTTTCAGCCAAACCACGCTATTGTTTGCCCTGCGATTGTTGGCGGCAGCAATCGGCATGGGTAGTTTTCTATTCTACTATTCTCCAACGCTCAACACTTGGGCAGCAATGGGATTATTCAGCCGTATTCATTGGTTGATCTGGTTGGTTTGTGGCGCCGGTTTGGTCTATTTTATCTTGCTGGCACTGTTCGGCGTACGCAAACAGCATTTTCGCCATTAACTTTAATTGGACTCTCTTTTGATTGGAACACCGTATGCAATTCATTCGTGGGATTTATAATTTACCTTTGCTACCGCAAGGCTGTGCGCTAACGATTGGCAATTTCGACGGCTGCCATTTGGGGCACCAACAAATTCTGACACACCTGAAACAAAAGGCGCAGCAGCTAGGCTTGCCGACGGTGGTGATGTTATTTGAACCGCAGCCAAACGAGTTTTTTTCCGCCACAAATGCCCCGGCGCGCCTGATGCGTCTGCGTGATAAATTACTCTTTTTACAGCAAGCCAGCATTGATTATGTGCTGTGCGTTCGTTTCAACCGCACTTTTGCTAATCTGAGTGCCGATCAGTTTATCCAACAGTATTTGGTCGAAAAACTACAGGTGAAATTCCTCAGTATCGGCGATGATTTCCAATTCGGCGCACAACGACAAGGCAATTTTCAGACGCTATTAAACGCCGGCGCAACCTACGGTTTTGAGGTGGAAAACAATGACAGTTTTACGCTGAATAACCAACGTATCAGTAGCACGTTAATCCGTAAAGCACTCGCCGAGGATGATTTGGCGCTCGCCGAAGCGATGTTAGGCAAGCCATACAGCATTCGCGGGCGGGTGGCGCACGGCAATAAGTTAGGACGCACCATCGGCTTCCCCACCGCCAATATCCACCTGCACCGCCAAGTCAATCCGATTCAAGGGGTGTATGCGGTCGACATTCTCTGCAAGTGCGGTCAACGCTATCAAGGGGTCGCCAACATCGGCAACCGTCCCACCGTCGATGGCGGCACCCGCCCGCTACTGGAAGTGCATATTTTTGATTTTAACCAAAATTTATACGGACAACCATTGGAAATTATTCTCCGCAAAAAAATCCGCAATGAAATCAAATTTGCTGATTTTACCCGGTTAACACAACAAATCGCTAAAGATGTACAGACGGCAAAAGATTTTTTTAAATTAAACGGTTAGGTGTACTGTACGCTAATGGACAAGGCGTTAAACAGGATTAGCAACAAGCCAAAAGTGGTATTAAAAAGCAGCCAATAACGGTGATGCCGGTGCACAAAATAATTTAGGTGTCATGTATGCGGAAGGAGCAGGCGTAAAATAAAACTTTCAGCTCGCCAAATCTTGGTTTGGCAAAGCCTGTGATAACGCGATCAACTTGGTTGTAATAATTATCGTAAACTCAATAAGCAAGGTTATTAAAGATCAAAGTGCGGTCTGAAAACCGCACTTTACCGATTCACAATTTCAGCATCAAAATCATATCGTCCAACGGTGATAGGCTGAAACCATGCGCCAAATAAAATTGCTTGGCGTTTTCGTTTAAGGCGTGAACCAATAAAGCACGCACACCGACTTGCTCGCTGATGCGATGCACACGCAAAATCACATCTTTTAATAAACTGGCACCAAGATGTTGTCCATGCAAACGCTGATCCACCGCTAAACGCCCTAAAACAATCACTGGGATCGGATTTGGCATATTGCGTCTGATCTTGCCGGTTGCGGCTTGGTGGGTTATCGAGCCTGAGGCGATGGCATAATACACCACCACAGTGTGGCTCTCATCACAAACCACAAAAGTTCGACTAGCTCGGCTCAACTGATTTTTGAGTGCGTTTTTCTGTAACCAGTGATCTAAAATCGGCTCGCCGCAAACAAAATCCTGCACTCGGTGCTTGGAAGTTAAAGGTTCAGGAGCACAATATTTCATCGTATTAGCCGCTATTCCCAAGGAGTGCGACGATTCAGCAATTTTTCCAGTTGAGGATTACTCGCAATCGGCTCATCCAACAACTGCACAAACCGGTTAAAACGCTCATCATCAAGCTGAAACAAGGTTTGATCCAAAATGACATTTTTAGCATACGCACAACTGACCTCTAACATAAAATCAGAACGGGTTTTGCCTAGCAAGGCTGCCGCCTGATCGATCAACTCACGCTGATTCGGCATTGCACGTAAATTTATTGGGGCGCTACGCATAAGAAACTCCAAAATATACAACCAATATACAAATATTAGCACTCTTTTTAAGCGGATCAAGTCTTACGCAAAAACTATCGAAAATTAACCGCACTTTGCGTATAATGTGGCGATTATTTGCTTAAAAACATGGAATGAATGATGTCTAACGAAAATACTGACTATAAAAACACGCTGAATCTGCCGGAAACCGGCTTTCCGATGCGTGGCGATCTGGCAAAACGCGAGCCGAAAATGCTGGAAAATTGGTATCAAAAATCGCTGTACCAAAAAATTCGCCAAGCGGCAAAAGGCAAAAAAAGTTTTATCCTGCACGACGGTCCTCCCTACGCCAATGGCACATTGCATATCGGACATGCGGTCAACAAAATTTTAAAAGATGTGATCATCAAATCCAAAACCGCATTGGGCTACGATTCACCGTATGTTCCTGGTTGGGACTGTCACGGCTTGCCGATTGAACTGAAAGTCGAGGGCTTGGTCGGCAAACCGAACCAAAAAATCAGTGCCGCCGAATTCCGCGAAGAGTGCCGCAAATACGCTGCCAGCCAAGTGGAAGGACAGAAAGCTGACTTTATCCGTTTCGGGGTTTTAGGCGATTGGGATAATCCGTATCTGACCATGAATTTCGATACCGAAGCCAATATTATCCGCACGTTGGGCAAGGTGATCAAAAACGGGCATTTGTACAAAGGCTACAAACCGGTGCATTGGTGTCTGGACTGCGCCTCCTCTTTGGCGGAAGCGGAAGTGGAATATGAAGAACACAAATCGCCGTCAATTTATGTGCGTTTTGCCGCTGACGATCAAAGTGCGGTCGCGGCTAAATTTAATGCCGGCGGTCATGGGGCAATTTCAGCGGTGATCTGGACCACAACACCGTGGACCTTGCCGTCAAATAAAGCGATTTCGATCAATCCTGAACTGAGCTACCAATTGGTACAAATCAGCACTGAACAGCCAGAGCGGTTGATTTTGGTAAAAGAGTTGGTAGCCGCCACAATGCAGGCGTTGGCGATCAGCGACTATACGGTGTTGGGCGAAGCCAAAGGCTGCGATTTGGAACTGCTGAGCTTTAAGCACCCGTTCTATGACTACAGTGTGCCGTTTATCTTGGGCGATCACGTCACCACCGAAGCCGGTACCGGCTTGGTGCACACTGCACCGGATCACGGCTTGGACGACTATAACATCGCACAAAAATACGGCATTGCGATGGTCAATTTGGTCAATGACGACGGCACGTTTAACCAGCGCACGCCGTTTTTCGCCGGGTTAAATGTGTTCAAAGCCAATCCGTTGGTGATCGAAAAATTAAAAGAGACCAACAGCCTGCTGAAAGTGCAAACCATCGCTCACAGCTATCCGCACTGCTGGCGCCACAAAACCCCGATTATTTTCCGTGCCACGCCGCAATGGTTTATCGGTATGGAGACCCAAGGGCTGCGCCAACAAGCATTAAAAGAGATTCAAGGGGTACAATGGATTCCGGATTGGGGACAAGCACGGATCGAAACCATGGTGGCAAACCGTCCTGACTGGTGTATTTCTCGTCAGCGTACTTGGGGCGTGCCGATGACCCTGTTTATCCACAAACAGACCGAAGAACTGCACCCTCGCTCATTGGAATTGCTGGAACAAGTGGCGCAACGCGTAGAAAAGCGCGGTATTCAAGCTTGGTGGGATCTAGATCCGAAAGAACTGCTAGGTGACGATGCCGAGCAGTACAGCAAAGTGCCGGATACACTGGATGTTTGGTTCGATTCCGGTTCAACCTATTCAACCGTGGTCGCCAGCCGTCCGGAATTTGCCGGCAAAGCCGCCGATATGTATCTGGAAGGCTCTGATCAACATCGTGGCTGGTTTATGTCGTCATTGATGTTGTCCACTGCCACCGATAACAAAGCGCCATATCGTCAAGTGCTGACCCACGGTTTTACTGTGGATGCACAAGGACGCAAAATGTCGAAATCGATCGGCAATATCGTTGAGCCACAAAAAGTGATGAACAGCTACGGCGCCGATATCTTGCGTTTATGGGTCGCATCCACCGATTATACCGGCGAAATTGCGGTGTCCGATGACAACTTTAAACGCACCGCCGATATGTATCGCCGGATCCGTAACACCATGCGTTTCTTATTGGCAAACCTGAACGGCTTCGACCCGAAAACCGACATGGTCAAACGTGAAGAGATGATCACGCTCGATCGCTGGGCGGTGGATTGTGCCTTGCAAGCGCAACAAGATATTGCCAACAACTACGACAATTATCAATTCCACTTGGTGGTGCAGCGCTTGATGCGTTTCTTCTCAATTGAGATGGGCTCGTTCTATCTGGATATTATCAAAGACCGCCAATACACCACCAAAGCCGACAGCGTGGCACGCCGCAGCTGTCAAACCGCACTTTACCATATTGCGGAAGCCGCTGTGCGTTGGATTGCACCAATTTTATCGTTCACAGCCGACGAAGTTTGGTCATATCTGCCGGGCGAACACAGTGAATTCGTGTTTACCGAAGAGTTTTACGACGGGCTATTCGCATTAGACTGCCATGAAAGCATGAACGACAACTATTGGCAGCAAATCCTCAAAGTGCGGTCAGAAGTCAACCGAGTTTTGGAACAAGCCCGTGCCGACAAAGTGATCGGCTCCGGACTGGAAGCGGAAGTTACGCTGTACGCCGACGAACAGCTTTTACCGCAGCTGCAACAGCTTGGCGCAGAGTTGCGTTTTGTGTTAATCACTTCAAAAGCTGAAGTCAAACCGTTAAGCACCGCTGATGTGGCAGTAGGCGAACTCAATGGCTTAGCGGTCAAAGTGATCCGCTCGCCGCACGAAAAATGCCCACGCTGCTGGCACTATTCCGACACTATTGGCAGCAACCCTACACATCCGCACTTATGCAGCCGTTGTGTGGAAAATGTGGACGGTGAGGGCGAAGTGCGTGAGTTTGCGTAACTGAAATAACATCAACTTGATTTGTGACAAAGTAGGGCGGATGATATATCTGCCCGAACTGAATTTTGCGCTTTTTCTTTTTATATTAAATACTTATGCCTGACTTTGAAAGCGGGCGGATATATCATCCGCTCCTACAATACACACATAATACGATGCATTTGAACAAATATTATAATACCAAGACACTGTCGGCTCAGTCCTCAAAAGTGTCCTTCCCATTTTAGAGATGTCATCAATGAAAAATAAAAGCGGATTGCCGTTTCTCTGGATCAGTATGGTTGCCTTTATTCTCGATCTGTTCAGCAAATGGATTGTGGTAAACAGCTTTCAACTGTATGAAAGCATGAATATTCTGCCGGTTTTCAATTTTACCTATGTGCGCAACTACGGTGCCGCATTCAGCTTTTTGGCGGATCATGGCGGTTGGCAGAAATACTTTTTTATTGTGCTGGCACTAGGTATTTCAGCGTTACTCATCTATTGGCTATACCGCAACAATGCCAGCAAAAAACTGATGAATTGTGGCTATGCGTTGATTATCGGCGGCGCTTTAGCCAATATGGTTGACCGCACTTATCATGGGTTTGTGGTGGATTTTTTGCATGTTTACTGGGAAAATTACCATTTCCCGGTGTTTAACATCGCCGATGTCAGTATTTCAATCGGTGCTGGTTTACTGATTCTGGATTACTTTATCAATCCGGAAAAGAAAAACAGTCAGAGTGAGTGATTAAGATGAAAATTATTTTAGCCAATCCACGCGGTTTCTGTGCCGGGGTTGATCGTGCGATTAGCATTGTCGAACTGGCATTGGAAATTCACGGTGCGCCGATCTATGTGCGCCACGAAGTGGTGCATAACCGTTTTGTGGTCAACGGGTTGCGCGAACGTGGCGCAGTGTTTGTAGAAGAACTGGACGAAGTGCCGAACGGAGCAATTGTAATTTTCTCAGCGCACGGGGTCTCACAACAAGTGCGGCAGGAAGCCAAAAGCCGTGATTTAAAAGTGTTCGATGCCACTTGCCCATTGGTGACCAAAGTACATATGCAAGTGGCGCGTGCCAGTCGCAAAGGCACTAAAGCAATTCTGATCGGGCACCAAGGGCATCCGGAAGTGGAAGGCACGATGGGACAATATGATAATCAAGACGGCGGCATTTATTTGGTAGAATCAGTGGAAGATATTGCCAATCTGCCACTCAGCCAAGCTGACGACTTGACCTTTATGACCCAAACCACATTGTCCATTAACGATACCAGTTCAATTATTGAAAACTTAAAAGAGAAATATCCGGCTATTCAAGGACCACGTAAAAATGATATCTGCTACGCCACCACCAACCGTCAAAATGCGGTTGCCGAGCTGGCGAAACAATCAGATTTAGTGATTGTAGTCGGTTCTAAAAACTCTTCCAATTCCAATCGCTTGGCCGAATTGGCGTCACGCATGGGCGTTGTCGCCAAGTTGATTGATGATGCCGATGATATTGATCCGAATTGGTTAAACGCAGTTAAGGTGATCGGTATCACCGCTGGTGCTTCTGCGCCGGAGGTTTTGGTGCAATCGGTGGTCAGCCGTTTGCGCGAGCTGGGAGCAACCAGTGTCGAAAATTTAGAGGGCTGCGAGGAAAATACAGTATTCGAAGTGCCACGCGAATTGCGAATTAAGGCGGTGAGCTGACCGCACTTTGCAGCGTTGTTTTCATCATATTTTTTACCCGTTTTGCGATCTGGATCGGGAGAATTGCTGCTCGGATTCGAACCGCTAGAGAAATAGAGGCATAGTGACGCTGTCGATTTGATTCGGCAGCGTTTTTTTATTTCATTTATCTCAAGCAAAAACTGTATAAAGGAAACATTATGTCTACGTTAAAATCAAACCTTTGCAAATGGTCTGTTTTGGCATTTCTAGGTGCTATCACAACTCTGCCGTTGTCTGCGCAACAAACTGCGACAACCCCAACGACTGAAGCGGCTACCGAGCAAGCCCAAGCCCAAATAGTAACAGAGCGTATCAATTTGAATACCGCCAGCGCTCAAGAATTGGAGAAAGGTCTGCTGGGTATCGGGGCGAAAAAAGCGCAAGCGATCGTGGAATACCGTGAGAAAAACGGCAATTTCATCAGTATTGATCAACTGTCTGATGTCTCCGGCATTGGCAAGGCGACATTGGAGAAAAATCGTGATTTGTTGAGCCTATAAGCTATCACAAACAAAACTCGGCAGTTTCAGCTGCCGAGTAAAATCAACAATAGATCGGCGCAAAGTGCGGTTTTCACTGCTGTTCGACTAAAAACTGAAACCAGTGTCGCTCTTCAATTCGTGCTTTGATTCTTTTACGTTGACGCAAGCGCAACAGGCGGCGGTGATTGTTTTGCAATGAAAGCGATTTTTTCGGTTTAAAAAATACACGGGATCTTCTCATTCTACTCTCCTGCTGTTCTCTTCTTGTGCTGTCGATTTGCTGATTAGCCATGTTGAATTAAATATTGATCCGCAGTATTGCTGCCGGTTTCAGCCGGTGTCAGTTTGCGGTCGATGGCTTTTTCAATCTCTTTCAAGCGGTAATGCTTGCTGATGCTATTCATATAGCGGCGGATATTTTCCACATAGGCATGGGCTTCGTAGCCGCGCGCATAACCATATTTCAATTTGGAATAGTAGCGTTTTTCCGCCAACAGCGGTAAATTATTTTTTACGTCCAACCAGTTGTCCGGATTACCGCCCAGTTCTTTGGTCAAACGACGTGCGTCCAATAAATGCCCCAATCCCATATTATACGCCGCCAGTGCATACCAGATTTTATCGTCCCGATGAACGGTATTCGGAATTTGCCGCATCAGCAAATGCAAGTATTCGGCACCACCGCGAATGCTTTGTTCCGGGTCAGTTCTGTCCTGCACTTTCATTCGCTCTGCGGTATCCTTGGTCAGCATCATGATGCCACGCACGCCAGTCGGTGAAGTTGCAGCTTCATTCCAATGGGATTCTTGATAAGCAATCGCCGCCAAAGTATGCCACTCTAATTCGCCGCTATAACGCTTGAAATAGTCGATATATTTCGGCAATACGTTTTCAATAGCATCTAAATAAGTGCGGGCATCGACATAATCAAAGTTGCGCATATGGTTAAAATATTTCTCTTCCAAACGCGCCACCAAACCGGTTTCCAATGCACTGTGCATAAATTCCAGTGAGGCTGCCTGCAATTCGTTGTAGGTATTTTTTGAGAAATACCAGTGCACACTCGATTCTTCACTAACATCAAATGCCACATTCAAGTGCGGTTTAATCTGCTGCACTGAGGCAATATCAATCGAGCCGGCAATCGCATACGCTTGCTTACCTTCCGCAACCATTAATAGGATCTCTTCCTGTGTCATACTGTCATTGACCTGCCAGCTTAAGTTCGGAAACTGCTGTTTTTGCTGTTCAAGCAGTGTGCTCAGCTCCCCACCTGCTGGAATTAACATCGGCGAAGTCACATCGGCAAAGGTTTTAGGACGGGTTTCACCCATGCGATACACCAATTGCCAAGATGCTGAGGTGTAGCTTGGTCCGGTTTGAAAATCCTTATTTTTCTCCGTTTGATACCGCAGCCCTGCCGCCGCCATATCAATTTTTCCGCTTTGCAGCGCATCGAATAGTTGGTTGTTGTTGTCTAGACTGATAATCTGTAATTTCACCCCTAAATAATCCGCAAAGGCTTGACTTAATTCATATTCTAAGCCCTGTTCCACTTCATTGCCGATAAAATAATAGACCGGATTATTGACTGTACCGACCACCAACTCGCCTTTTTCCAATACGGTCACATAATGATTTTTCTCTTCCGACATCATTTTCTGCCACGGAAAAATCATATCTATTGCCCATAACAATAGACCGATCGCAAAAACCGCTCGTAATAGTAGTCCTTTCAACTCAATGCCCTGTTCACTATTTTTGAAGATAGCGCATTCTAACCGCTCTTTCAGCAAAAACCAACTGACTCAGCAGCGAAAAGGACGCAAAAGTTTTCCGTTACACCGCAGTTTACTTTATAATGTAGCTGTCGTTGGCAACGGTTGTTTTTCCAACAGCCGCTGCCTTCCCACCACTTTTCTCAACAATTGACGGTAAAAGATGATGATGCAAATTTTCCGCGGCTCTCCCGCGCTCTCTGATTTTCGCTTAAACCAATTAATGGCCCGATTCCGCCAAGCCGATCTGCCCATCAGCGATTGCTATGCCGAATATCTGCACTTTGCCGATTTATCGCAGGCACTGACGCCAACGGAAACCGAGCAGTTAGAGCAGTTGCTGGATTATGGTCCGACCTTGGCGGAGCATGAACCGAGCGGCAGTTGCTTTATCGTGATCCCACGTATCGGCACTATCTCCTCTTGGTCATCGAAAGCCAGTGATATTGCGCATAACTCCGGATTAGCGAAAGTCAAACGTATCGAACGTGGCCTCGCATATTACCTTCAAACCACTTCCCCACTCACCGAACAACAAACCGAAACCCTGACCGCACTTTTACATGACCGAATGCTCGAAACGGTCATCGAAGCCCCACAAGACGCCCAAGCCCTGTTCAGCCACGCCGCACCGAAACCCTTCACCACCGTGGATATTCTGCAACACGGCAGAACCGCACTGGAGCAAGCCAATCTCAATTTAGGTTTGGCACTGGCGGAAGATGAGATTGATTATTTACTGGAACAATTTACCCAACTCAAACGCAATCCGGTCGATATCGAACTGTATATGTTTGCCCAAGCGAACTCGGAACATTGCCGGCATAAAATTTTTAATGCTGATTGGGTGATCGACGGCAAAAAACAGCCGAAATCGCTGTTTAAAATGATCAAAAATACCTTTGAGCAAACCCCTGATTTTGTGTTGTCGGCGTATAAAGACAATGCAGCGGTGATGGAGGGGGCGAAAGTTGGGCGTTTCTTTGCCGACAGCGACGGCAAATACCGTTATCATCAAGAAGATGCACATATTTTAATGAAAGTGGAAACCCACAACCACCCGACGGCGATTTCGCCGTTTCCGGGCGCGGCAACCGGTTCCGGCGGCGAAATTCGTGACGAAGGCGCAACCGGTCGTGGTGCAAAACCGAAAGCCGGCTTGGTCGGTTTCTCGGTGTCTAACTTGCTCGTACCCAACTTCGAACAACCGTGGGAGAATCCGTTAAGCAAACCGAACCGTATCGCCTCAGCGTTGGATATTATGCTGGAAGCCCCACTCGGCGGCGCAGCGTTTAACAATGAATTTGGTCGCCCTGCGTTGCTGGGCTATTTCCGCACTTATGAAGAAAAAGTGAATAGTTTTAATGGCGTGGAAGTGCGTGGTTATCACAAACCGATTATGTTGGCAGGCGGGATCGGTAACATCCGTGGCGAACATGTACAAAAAGGTGAGATTCCGGTCGGGGCAAAATTAATCGTGCTCGGCGGTCCAGCAATGAATATCGGCTTGGGCGGCGGTGCCGCCTCTTCAATGACCTCCGGCAAATCGAAAGAAGATTTGGATTTTGCTTCGGTACAACGCGATAATCCTGAAATGGAACGCCGTTGTCAGGAAGTAATTGACCGTTGTTGGCAGTTGGGCGACGACAACCCGATTCTGTTTATCCACGATGTCGGCGCAGGCGGTCTCTCCAATGCGATGCCGGAATTAGTCAATGACGGTGGGCGCGGCGGCAACTTTGAGCTGCGCAACATCCTGAGCGACGAGCCGGGCATGAGTCCGTTGGAAATTTGGTGTAACGAATCGCAAGAACGCTATGTGTTGGCAGTGGCGGCGGATCAATTGCCGCTGTTTGAACAACTGTGCCAACGTGAACGTGCGCCGTATGCGGTGATCGGCGAAGCGGTGGCACAACCGCACTTGACCCTGAACGATAGCCACTTCAACAACAAACCGATTGATATGCCGCTGAATGTGCTACTCGGCAAACCACCGAAAATGACTCGTGATGTGCAAAGTGCGGTGGTGAATAATCCGCCGTTAAACACCGAAAAAATGGATGTCAAACAAGCCTTGCATCGTGTGTTACGCTTGCCGGTAGTGGCAGAAAAAACCTTCTTAATCACCATCGGTGACCGCTCGGTCACCGGCATGGTGGCACGCGATCAGATGGTCGGCCCGTGGCAGATTCCGGTTGCCGATTGTGCTGTTACCACCGCCAGCTTCGACAGCTACTACGGCGAAGCAATGTCCATCGGCGAACGTGCACCGATTGCATTGTTAGACTTTGCGGCTTCGGCACGCATGGCGGTTGCGGAATCGATCACCAATATCGCCGCCACCCAAATCGGTGATATTAAACGGATTAAACTCTCCGCCAACTGGATGTCCGCAGCCGGACACCATGGCGAAGATGCCGGTTTATATGCGGCGGTGAAAGCGGTCGGCGAAGAACTTTGCCCTGCATTGGGCTTAACCATTCCGGTCGGCAAAGATTCAATGTCGATGAAAACCACTTGGCAGGAAAACGGCGAACATAAACATGTGACTGCGCCGTTATCATTAGTCATCAGTGCCTTTGCGCGGGTGGAAGACGTGCGCAAAACCGTCACGCCACAACTCAGAACCGATAAAGGCGATAGCCGCCTGTTGCTGATCGACTTGGGCGAAGGCAACAACCGCTTGGGCGCAACCGCACTTGCGCAAGTCTATAAACAACTGGGCGACAAACCGGCGGATGTGGTCGATGCAACCAAGCTGAAAGGCTTCTATGATGCAATTCAACAACTGGTTGACGATGATAAACTGCTGGCTTACCATGACCGTTCAGACGGCGGTTTAATCACAACGCTTGCTGAAATGGCATTTGCCGGTCATTGTGGAATCAACGCTGATATCACCGGTTTATTTGATAGCAGCAAAGGCTGGGCTATCGAATTGGGTGCTTTAGATGCCGACCTTGAAAGACAAATCAGCGATTTCGGTATTTTATTCAATGAGGAACTAGGCGCTGTCATTCAGGTTGCCGAAAGCAATCTCAATGCGGTAAGAGCGGTGCTTGCAGCACATAATTTAGCTGAGTTAACTCACGACATCGGCACAGTCAGCAATAATGATGAATTTATTATCCGCTTTGCCGGGACAGAAAGATTAAATGAAAAACGTTCTGAACTGCGTGCTATCTGGGCGGAACTGACCCACCAAATGCAACGCCTGCGTGACAATCCAACTTGCGCCGATCAAGAGTTTGCAGCGAAAAAAGAGCCAGACGACAAAGGCTTCTCCGCCAAACTCAGTTATGACCCAAGCGACGACATCGCCGCGCCGTATATCGCCACAGGCGTAAAACCTCGTATTGCGGTGCTGCGCGAACAAGGGGTCAACAGCCATGTGGAAATGGCGACAGCATTTGACCGTGCCGGCTTCGATGCAATAGACGTCCATATGAGCGACCTGATGAACGGACGTCTCACGCTAGAGACATTCAACGCTTTAGTCGCTTGTGGCGGCTTCTCCTACGGCGACGTGCTAGGCGCTGGCGGCGGCTGGGCAAAATCGATTTTGTTCAATACCGCACTTCGCGATCAATTCGAAGCCTTCTTCCAACGTCAAGACACCTTGAGCTTAGGTGTGTGCAACGGTTGCCAAATGATCTCCAACCTTGCCGAAATCATTCCCGGCACCGAGGCATGGCCACGCTTTGTGCGCAACACCTCCGAACGTTTTGAAGCCCGTGCAGCGTTAGTGCGGATCAACGACAGCAATTCGTTGTGGTTCAACGGTATGGCAGGCTCACATATGCCAATTGCGGTTTCGCACGGCGAAGGTCGGGTTGAATTCAAAAACGATCAGCAATTGGCACAGTTGCGTGAACAAAACCTGATTATCGCACAATATATCGACAATAACCTGCAACCAACCGAAACCTACCCCGCCAACCCGAACGGCTCGGTTGACGGCATCACCGCACTTAGCAACCGTAATGGACGTGTCGCCATCATGATGCCACACCCTGAACGTGTGTTCAGAGCGGTCAGCAACTCTTGGTATCCGGAGGATTGGTCTGAAGACGGCGCATGGATGCGGTTGTTTAGGAATGCTAGGGTTGTGTTGAAATAGGTCGCGTTAGTGAAAGGGCGAGGCAATGCCTCGTCCTATTTTATATGAAGAGCTTATATCCATAAATACAACTTGGTGAGATTATTTAGAAATATACGAATAGCGTTGAGATAAGAACGCGTAGAAACGCTAATATATAAATATTTTTCTTTTTTCAGGTATTAATATGAATGTTTGGCATATAAAAAATTCCCCATATAAATCAAAAATTTTAAATAATAGTATCTCTTTTGGTGAAATATATTTATT
>NZ_VDHF01000085.1:0-14112 GCF_006228025.1 Testudinibacter crocodili | reverse complement strand
CTTCATTTTAAAATGAAGTAATTTGGGTTGATTAATTTTCATTGTAATACCTAAGATTATACAAAATGCTTAGGCTATGAATGAGTTAGCAATACCGACAGATAATCTTGCCGATTTGAAATCCCACTTCATAGCCTATGCTTGCTAGTTTTAATATATTGTTTAATAGTCTCATTAATGATAACTATTAGCATTATCATAAATGAAAACTAGGCTATTAACCAAATGATTTTGTTATTTATTTAAAAATAGACATAAATTTGTGAAGCGGATCAAATAAAATAAATAAAATTACAAAAATTCACTCCAAATTTATTCGAAATTTTTTATTCATATAAAACAATACGTTAGATTAAAAATATTCCTTTTTCATTCCTTACATTTGTTTGACGAAAAAACATACTTTTGTCTTACGCATCCAGATTTCAGCCGTCTGAAAGGCGGTTTTGTTCGGCTATCTACAGCCAGTTGTGACTTAGTTCTCACTTTCTAAAAAACATCTCGCTTTTATTGGGATTCTTATTGACCCTAGTCGAGGGGAGAATTATGATAGCTACACTTCATGATATTTTTATCATGGATAAAAACACTTCATGAATTTTATATTTTGTGGAGTTTATGAATTCACATTTCTCGTCTTGTATTCCATAAATGGTGAGGCAGTTGCAGGTCAGAGATGAGCTTAACGTTTATTACAACTTATCAATAAACCGATAGAAATATTAAACAGACACTAAGCAAAAACAAAACAGGAGCGTTGCATATGACTACATCACATAACGAATCACGCCGTCATTTTATGAAACTTATGGGCGGTGTTGGTGCCGGACTGGCATTCTCAGGAACGTTAGGAACTTTCACCAATCCAGCTTTTGCTAAAGCTGCGGTCTCAGGCAGCATCGAAGCCGGGATTGCTTATCCACTGTCAACCGGTTTCGACCCGTTAACTTCCAGTGGTGCATCTTCTTATGCGGCTAACCTGCATATTTTTGAAGGCTTAGTGGATCTACACCCAGCCACTCGCAAGCCTTATTTGGCATTAGCAGGGGCTGAGCCGGCACAAGTTGACGACACCACTTGGCACATCACCTTACGTGACGGTGCAACGTTCCACGATGGCAAACCGGTTACTACCGAAGACGTGGTTTACTCCTTTGAGCGTGTCTTGAACCCTGACAACAAATCATTGTTTGCTCAATTCATTCCTTACATCGACAAAGTGACCGCACTTGATGCCAAAACAGTTGAATTTAAACTGAAATATCCGTTTGCGTTGTTTAAAGATCGTTTGACTATCGTTAAAATCGTGCCAAAACATGTAATCGAGGCCGTTGGTGCCGCTAAATTCGACGCTGAGCCAGTTGGTTCCGGTCCGTTCAAATTTGTTTCTGCGGTGAAAGATGATCGTATCGTATTTGCGGCTCACGACAGCTATAATGGTATCTATCCGGCACAAGTGAAAGACATGACGTGGTTCTTACTGTCTGATGACTCCGCCCGTGTTACTGCGCAAGAATCTGGTCGTACCCAAGCAATGGAAAGTGTGCCATATCTGGATGTCACTCGCTTACAAAAACGTCAAACGGTTGAATCTGTACAATCTTTTGGCTTATTGTTCCTGATGTTCAACTGTGAAAAAGCACCGTTTGATAATCCAAAAGTGCGTCAAGCGTTACACTACGGTTTAGACACCCAAGCCCTAATCAATACCGCACTGATGGGTAACGCAGAGCCTGCGACCTCATTCTTGCAAACCACTCACGCCGATTATGTGAAAGCTTCAACCCAGTATGACTATGACGTGAAAAAAGCGGAAGCATTATTGAAAGAAGCCGGTGTAGCCAACTTGTCATTCAAACTATTGGCAACTGACCACTCTTGGGTGAAAGACTGTGCGCCGTTAATTTTGGAATCTTGGAACAAAATTCCGGGCGTTAAAGTCACCTTAGAGCATCTGCAATCCGGTGCATTATATGGTCAAGCTATCCCATCCGGTGATTTTGGTGTGGTTATTGCCCCTGGAGACCCATCGGTATTCGGTAATGACGTTGACTTGTTAATGAGCTGGTGGTACCGCGGTGATGTTTGGGCGAAAAACCGCTATCGTTGGAGCAACACCCCAGAATATGCCAAAGTGCAAGTGCTGTTGGACGACGCTGTTAAAGCGAAAAGCAATGCTGAAGCGAAGAAAATTTGGGGCGAAGCCATCAATATCATCGCTGATCAAGTTCCGCTTTATCCATTGTTCCACCGCAAACTGCCTACCGCATGGGATGCGAAAAAACTCAGCGACTTCCAACCATTACCAACAACCGGTTTGTCTTTCATCGGCACCGGTCGCAAATAACAAAAGCCATTCCGCAGGTATCGCAAGATACCTGCGTTTCTTAACTCATTGCTTTATTTGGAGATAACCATATGGAAATTGTGTTGCGTTTGCTGTTGCGGCGCTTGCTTGCCCTACCGGTGATGATGTTCGGGGTGACGGCATTAGTGTTCGTTATTCTGCAACTCAGTCCCGGTGACCCGGCAATTATTGCACTAGGAGACAGCGCCAGCGAAGCTGCCAAAGCCCTATACCGGGAAACACACGGTTTAAATGACCCTATTTTGGTTCAATACGGACGTTATATCGTCAACTTATTTCATTTTGATTTCGGTGTCACCATGCCACCGGAACAACCAATCAGTGCGCTGATTGCCAAAGCCTTTCCATTAACCCTGCAATTGACTTTTATCGGTGTTTTTTTTGCTGCAATTGTTTCTTTTAGTTTAGGCGTATTAGCTGCACTTTATCGCGATCGCTGGGTTGATCAAGTTATTCGTTTACTCTCTGTTGCCGCTGTTGCCACTCCGTCATTTTGGTTAGGGATCTTATTGATTCAATGGTTGTCACTAGACCATGACATTTTCCCGTCTGGCGGATTTGTTCCTTTCAGTGAAAGCCCGAAAGACTACATTCTTTCGATGACATTGCCCTCTTTGGCACTTGCCGTACCAGTTTGTGCCTCGTTAATCCGAGTAGTGCGCACCACCATGGTGGAAGAGATGGATAAAGACTATGTCCGTACTGCCATTGGTAACGGCGTGCCTTACTCCACAGTGATTCGCTATAATGTATTGCGTAATGCACTGATCACGCCAGTGACGGTGTTAGGGCTACGTGTCGGTTACTTGTTGGGTGGTGCCGTGGTTATCGAACAAATTTTCGATTTACCGGGAATGGGGAAATTGATTTTCAACGGTATTGTGAATCATGATCTGCATTTAGTACAAGGGGTTGTATTAACGATTGCATTCACCTTTATTTTGGTCAATATCATCGTTGATATATTGTATTTATTGATTAATCCAAGAATCCGGGGTTTATGATGCTACGTCAAGGTTTAAGTAAACGTTTAGCTAGCGGTGGCGCCCGCTTTCAAGCACTGCCGTTTAGCGCAAAACTCTCGCTCTCCTTTATTTTTCTGATTGCACTGGTGGCTATTTTTGCACCATGGGTAGCAACCCATGATCCGCTCGCTAGCGGCATTCCAGCACAAGCCCCAAGCTTAAATAACTGGTTCGGCACCGATCGCTTAGGTCGCGACGTGTTCTCACGCATGGTGTACGGTTCGCAAACCTCACTGATTATCGGTTTAGGTTCGGTCGGTTTA
Source organism: Testudinibacter crocodili (assembly GCF_006228025.1). Classification (NCBI taxonomy): domain Bacteria; kingdom Pseudomonadati; phylum Pseudomonadota; class Gammaproteobacteria; order Pasteurellales; family Pasteurellaceae; genus Testudinibacter; species Testudinibacter crocodili. Next base: position 10,456 of record NZ_VDHF01000085.1, on the reverse strand, counting down.
GCCATTCTTTTCGGTGCAATTTTAGGCTCCACTGCCGCCACCGCCAGCCGTTGGGGTAATGAAACCATCATGCGTTTGATGGACATCATGATGTCTTTCCCGGCGATTGCACTAGCCGCGGTGTTATTAGTGACATTTGGTAACTCTCTACCGATGATTATTCTGGCGATTGCGGTGGTTTATACCCCACAACTTGCCCGTGTCGTGCGTGCCAATGTCGTTTCCCAATGGGAAGAAGACTATATTCGTGCCGAGCGTGTGCTGGGGGCCAGCCGTCCTTATATTTTGATTAAACACGTAGTGCGCAACACTGCAGCGCCGGTGTTGGTATTCGCAACCGTGATGGTGGCTGATGCCATCGTGTTCGAAGCATCACTCTCCTTCTTAGGAGCCGGGGTACAAGCGCCTGCACCATCTTGGGGGAATGTTATCGCATACGGTCGTAATTTAGTCTTAAACGGTGGTTGGTGGGCAACAACTTTTGCCGGTTTAACCATTTTGTTAACTGTGTTGGCATTAAACATTCTGGCAGAAGGTTTAACCGATGCGTTGGTCAACCCTAAATTGCGCAAAACCACGCGCACCGACAGTGGCGAAGAAAAACCGGCAACCATTCTGAGCACCGATGTGCAAGAGGCGATGGCTGAGGGGTTGGCACTGAAGCGCTACCTATTTAACTTGCATAACAAAGAGATCACCCGTACTGATCGTATGCAGTTAGATCCAACTGCCAAACCGATTTTACAGGTGAAAAATCTCTCTATCCGCTTCCCGAGTCGTTATGGTGAAACCCCGTTAGTGGATAACATCAGTTTCACCGTCAATGAAGGGGAAACCATGGGTCTGGTCGGTGAATCCGGCTGTGGCAAATCAATCACCGCTTTCTCGATTATGGGCTTATTGCCACCATCGGCTAAAATCAGCGGCAACATCACATTCTGTGATCGCAGTGGCAAAGAGCATGATCTGCTGACTTCAACTCAACTGAATCAGCTGCGCGGCACTGAGATTGCGATGATCTATCAAGATGCGTTAAGCGCCTTGAACCCATCGATGCGAATCAAAGCACAAATGGCGCAGATCATCAATCGTGGCAGCAAACACACCGCTGAAACCCTGCTGTCATGGGTAAAACTCGATCCGTCCAAAACGTTAAACCGCTATCCACATGAACTTTCAGGCGGACAACGGCAACGGGTATTGATTGCGATGGCGTTAGCAAGAGAGCCGAAACTGGTGATTGCCGACGAACCGACGACCGCACTTGATGTGACGGTACAAGCGGAAGTGATCAAACTGTTGAATGAATTACGCGAAAAACTGGGCTTTGCGATGGTATTCGTCAGTCATGACCTTGCTTTAGTAGCACAAATGGCACACCACATCACGGTAATGTATGCCGGTCAAGTGGTTGAAAGCGCACCAACTTCACCATTATTGGCAAATCCAATGCACGAATATACCCGTGGCTTGCTCGGCTCGGTACTTTCCACTGAAGAACGTGCAAAACGATTATACCAAATTCCGGGCAGCGTGCCGTCGCCTTATGATTTTGCCACAGGTGACCGCTTTGCAGGTCGCTCCTTGCGTCCAGATGCCAATCCGCAACAAAAACTGCCGTTGGTTCCGGCTGGCGATGTGCCTAACCATTTATGGGCTTCGCACTTAGCAGAGAAACATCATACCACACAAGGGGAGAATGTATGAGCAGCAGTATCAAAGTCATCAAACCACAACATATCATCAACTTAAAAGATATCGTGGTGCAGTTCCCTTCGCGTGACGGTTCGCTATTCAGCCGCAACAAAGTCACCGCAGTCGGTGGTGTAGACTTCCACGTCAGTGCCGGTGAAACAGTTGGCATCGTCGGCGAATCCGGCTGTGGCAAATCAACACTTGCCAATGTGATGATTGGGCTGCAACCACCAACCTCCGGCGAAGTGAAATTCAACGGTCTGAAAATGCAGTACGGCAGTGCCGCAGCACGCAAACAGTTTGGGCGACAAGTATCGGTGATTTTCCAAGACCCGGCAACCGCACTTAATCCACGCATGAAGGTATTCGACATTCTACGTGATCCATTGGATATTCATAACGTGCTACAGCCGCACGAGCGGGAGAAACGGGTGTATGAACTGCTTTCTCGCGTCGGCTTGCCACGTTCTGCCGCCGCAGTGGAACCAACCCGTTTGTCCGGTGGGCAAAAACAACGGGTTGCCATCGCCAGAGCATTAGCGCTGAACCCGTCCCTGATTGTGGCGGATGAACCGACATCGGCACTGGATGTTTCTGTTCGGGCGCAGGTGCTGAATTTGTTGGCGGATTTGAAAAAAGAGTTGAATTTGGCGATGGTGTTTATCTCGCACGATATTCAAACGGTACGTCAAGTATCCGATCGAATTGTGGTGATGTTTGCCGGAAAAATCGTCGAAAGCGGTTCTTCCAATCAAATCTTTGAAAACCCACAACAGGATTACACTCGTCGTCTACTCGGCGCAGCTCCATCATTACTATAATCCACAGACGGCAGTTATAGGCCGCACCAACATAAAGCTCTCTTTCTCAACAAGGGAGCTTTTTTGATATTCATTATCGTATCCTCAGGCACTACAAATGGGGATTTAAGATCAACCTCACCGGACTTTCACTTATCACAAAGTTCGAAGTATAAAGTGCGGTATAAAATTCGATGCTTTGCGCCGTGTTTTTTAGTTTCCCTTATGAACTGCCTGAGCGGGTGTGAAATTTGTAGGTAAATTTTTCTGTTTGAGCGCAGCGAGTCTGCCCGCAACGCGAGCGAATTAAAAATTTTCCGTTAAACAAATTTACACGGAGCGAAGATCAGCAGTTCAATAGGGGGGCTTTCTTTTGCCTACTTTTCTTTGCACAAGCAAAGAAAAGTATGGTCGCCGTTCAGGCGAAACCCGATAGTAAACACAAAAAAATCACTATCGTAAAAAGAAAAAATACCTGTCTATCCTGTTCGGATTCCTACAAAGGTTGACTATCGCTGTCAAAACAGATAGTTTTATAAGCCGATTTTTATTTCAGCATAAGGTGATTATTCAGGCATGGCACATATTGACCCGACGTTATCCGGCAAAACTCCGACAAAAATTGAAAAAATACTTTGGAGCTTACTGCCGCTGAGCGGATTGATCACCGTGATTTTTCTTTGGATAAGCAATTATCAACCTGCCTATCAATACCAATTGCCTTGGTTCAGTCTGCTCAACATCAATTTTTTGATCTATATTGACGGACTTTCGCTACTGATGCTGTCGTTGATCACCGGCATCGGCTGTGCAGTATATCTGTATGCTGCCGGTTATTTCGCCGATCACCCTCAACTGCGACGGCTCTATGTATTGCTGACTGTGTTTATGCTGGCAATGATCGGCTGTGTGATTTCCGATCATCTGCTGCTGTTTTTCCTGTTTTGGGAGCTAACCAGTATCACCTCATTTTTATTGGTATTGTTTAATTACCAAGCCGAAGAAAACCGCACTTCCGCCAAGCAAGCGTTGCTGGTCACTGGCAGCGGTGGCTTATGTATGTTAGCCGGATTTTTGTGGCTGTGGCAGTTAACCGGCACGGCGCAAATTTCAGAAATCATCAAAATATTACCAGATTACCTCTCACAACCGCACTTTAAATGGATTTTGCTGCTGATCTTAATCGGGGCGTTTACCAAAAGCGCTCAGTTTCCGTTCCAATTTTGGCTACCAAATGCAATGGCGGCGCCAACCCCGGTATCGGCTTATTTACACTCGGCAACCATGGTGAAATTAGGGATTTTCTTATTGGCAAGACTGGATTATGCCCTTTCCGATTGGGCATTGTGGCAACAGATTTTGCAAACTGTCGGTTCGATTACTGCCGCTTGGGGCATGATGTTGGCGCTGCGGGAACGAGATTTAAAGAAAATCTTGGCATGGTCAACCGTGGCGTCGCTCGGTACGATGGTGGTGCTGATCGGCTTAGATAGCAGCTCTGCCTCAATTGCGGTGGTGACATTTGTGTTAGCACATGCACTGTACAAAGCGCCGCTATTTTTTGTCGCTGGCAATATCGATCATGCTACCGGCACGCGGATTATTGACCATCTCGGTGGCTTAAAACGCTATATGCCATGGACGGCAACCGTGGCTATATTAGCCGCACTTTCCATGGCTGGTATGCCGACTTCATTCGGTTTTATCGCTAAAGAAGCGTTGACAGTTGCCAAAGAAGCTGATGATACTCTGCCGTTCAGTGCTTATGGCAACATCATTTTCAGTATTATCGCGGTCGCGGTTGCCGCTGTTGCTGCGATTCGGGTATTTTGGCTGCACCCTGGCAACAACATCACGCCACATGTGCAGGAAGTGCGGATCAAAATGCTACTGGCGCCGGCACTGGTGGCGATTGTCGGTTTATTTATCGGTTTAACACCACAATTGGCAATTCCCTTTATTAAAATTGCGGCACAAACTATTACCTCAAAACCCATCGGCGATGTCGATTTGTATTTTAACTGGGAAGCTCTGCAAACCACCGGTTTAACTATTTTGGCAACAGTACTGTTCGGACTGATCGTCTTCTATTTTTGGGATCGGCTGCACTACGCTTTCGATCGCTTTTTGAAGCTATTCCCACAGTGGGGCGGCGCTGCAACTTATACCCGTATCGTCGATCAAATTCCGGCTTTGACCGCCAAAGTTACCGGCAGATTTCAACATGGGCTACTTTCCGGTTATATCCGCTGGATGCTGGGCTTTACCTTAATCAGCCTGACGCTCAGCTTGCTCTGGGCTATTTCGCAAGGGGTTAACATTAGCGTCAATATCACTACGCTGTTGGATCCACGACCGAGTCTTGGTTTGATCAGTGCCGCCGCCCTGATATGCATTGGCGCGATTTTCGTGATGTTGTCTGCCAAGCCCTTTATTTTATTGCTCAATTCGGGCTTGGTCGGCTTTGGTTCTGCACTGCTGTTTGTGTTTGTTTCTGCCCCCGATGTGGCATTGACCCAATTTGTGGTAGAAACCATTTTAGTGATTATTTTATCGTCGATTTTGATCATTTTGATTCAAAGCAAATCAGCGGATTTCAACCGTCCGCAAGATCGGCGCAAACACCCGAAACAACTGCTGTTCACACTGCTACTTTCGGTGCTGGTTGCCAGTATTATTCTGGTCACGTTGTTAGTGATGCTGGGGCTGGATTTCGACCATAGTGTTTCCGATTTTTATATTGAAAACAGTGTGCCTGAAGCCTACGGACGCAATATCATCAACGTGATTTTGGTTGATTTCCGCGCATTGGATACGTTTGGCGAAGTTGCTGTGATGCTGTTCTCACTGCTTGCCGCCCGCCCGCTGCTGCGTGAACTGAAACGTCAGACCGGACTGCTGAAACGCAATAAAGCAGAGAAAAACCAAGAGGTGCAACATGAAGCCCAATAAGATTCTCCTGTTAAGCAAAACCGCACTTCCGCTATATTGGATTGTGTTGCTGACCTCTTTAGTGATTCTCTTGCGTGGTCATAATGAACCCGGTGGCGGTTTTATCGCTGGTTTATTGGCAGCAGCCGCTTCAATTTTGTGGGCGATCGCCTTTTCCGCCAAGCAGGCAATGAAAAAATTACCATTCGCTTCACCACTGAATCTGGCAGCCTGCGGACTGCTACTTGCCGCTGCTGCCGGATTACCTGCGCTGCTGAGCGGACATGCTTTTTTATATCACTTTTGGGCAACGATACCGTTATTCTTTTTTGACTATAAAATTTCGACGGTGTTGCTGTTTGACTTAGGCGTATATCTTTGTATCTGGGGCGTGGTCAGCGGATATGCCATTATGTTGTTGGAAACCACGGAGTAGAGATTATGACGTTAGTTATTTTAATTACCCTTTGGATCACCCTGATTGCCGCGATCTATCTGCTACTGTCCCGTCACGCACTACGAATTGTGATCGGCTTAATGCTGCTTGGCAATGCCGTCAATTTCATTATATTGCTCTCCGGTCGGGTGTATTCAACGGTTCCTGCGGTAGTGCCGCTCGGACAAGATATTATTGAGAACCCGGCTAATCCACTGCCGCAAGCATTAATTTTAACTGCAATTGTGATCGGTTTTGCTCTCACCTGTTTTTCGGTTGTCTTAATGATTAAGCTGATTAAAAAACTAGGCACCGACGATATCAATGAATGGCGTGAAGCTGAGCCTCTGAATAACAGCGGGCATAAACCGGCGATTCATCCTGATCATGATGATAGCGATGGGTTTAAAAAATACCGTAAGGATCTGTGTTAATGAATTTTTTAGTCACTTCTCCCATTTTGTTGCCACTGTTAGCAGCAGGGATCACTGTTATTCTGCGTTACCGCCAAACCGCACAATATTGGGTCGGACTGCTGTCGGCATTGTTGATCCTGCTCAATCACTTCATGCTGTACAGTCCGCTGCAACAGCAAACGCTGTCTTCACAGTTCGGTGAATGGCAGTTGCCCTATGGAATCGGGTTTCAGATCGATGTATTGAGTTATATCATGCTCACCATTTCTGCCTTGATCACGTTCTGTTGCCTGCTGTTTATGCTGTCCGGTTTAAGTACTCGTCCGCTAAACTCACTGACACTCCCATTAATTTTTGGCTTGATCGCTGGGGTCAATGGCAGCTTTATCACGCAGGATTTCTTCAACCTGTATGTCTGGTTCGAAGTCATTTTGATCTGCGCCATCGGCTTATTGGCCATTGGGCGCAAAATTTCCCAACTGGACGCCGCTTTCAAATATATGGTGTTGAACCTGTTCGGCACGCTGTTATTGCTGACTTCTATCGCATTACTGTACGGCAGCACCGGCAACCTTAACTTTCAGGCAGTGCAAGCGGCACTGAGCAGCATCAACCCAGCAACAAAATTGATGATGATCACACTGTTTATTGTTGCAGTATTGATCAAAGTCGCTGCATTTCCGGTGTTCACTTGGATGCCTGCCTCGTATCATACGCTACCGATTCCAGTGATGGCACTGTTCTCAGCACTATTAACCAAAGTGGCTGTTTATACCTTACTACGCTCACTTTCCCAAGTCTTCACCCCGACCATCGACATCTTGCAGCTGGTGTTGGCTTGGATCGCAATCTGCACGATGGTGGTCGGCGTACTGGGTGCGGCTTATCATTGGGATATGCGTCGGATTTTGGTGTTTCACAGTATTTCGCAAATCGGCTACATCTTGCTCGGCATTTCATTGGCAAGCCCTGATGGAAATACTGCCGCTATTTATTACACCTTTCATCACAGTATTGTCAAAGCCTGCCTGATTTTGATTGCTGGCGTCATCTATCTCTATGCTGGCAGTTATGACCTGCGCAAAATCGGCGGACTGTATAATATCAAACCTTGGCTGGCGATCCTTTTCGCTATTCCGGCGCTGTCGTTGGTCGGCATTCCGCCATTTTCTGGCTTCTGGGCAAAGGTACTATTGTTACGTGAAACGATTGAACAAGGTCGAGCTCTTTGGACTGCGATTGCGCTCATCGTCAGCGTACTTACGCTCTATTCCATGATGAAAATCTGGTTTGAAGCGTTCTGTAAACCACATCCGCTGGTTTGCGACAGCAGCAGCGTCTGGCAACCCACAGTGCGACAAAATGTCAAACCGGCGGTAATCGCCATCAGCATTTTATGTATCGCCATCCTATTCATCAGCTTATTGCCAAATCTGCTGTACGATTTTAGTCATCGTGCGGCACTGCAATTGGGAGATTTGTTGTGATCGTCAAAAAAATCTGCGCCATGTTACAGCTCAGCCTGCAATTTTTATATTTGATGCTAAAATCTGGTTTTGCAACCCTGTTGCTGATCATCAAACTACAATTTGGATTGAAAAAATCGTTGCAAGACAGCTACACCAGCTTAACGATCCCTAATGTCAACGAAAATGGTTTAGTCGTGCTCGCTTGTCTGATCAGTCTGACGCCGGGAACTTCATTACTGGCGATCGACAGCGAAGATAATCGGCTGTTGCTACATATTTTGGACACTGAAAAAAGTGATGAATCTATCCGTGAAATCAGACAAAAATTTGAACCTTATATTATGACACTATTTGCCAAACAAGCTGTGCGAGGAAAAAATGCTGGAGTTTAGCCTGATTTTTGTTGTGGTCTGCGCACTCATTGCCATTTTATTGGTGATTGCTCAAATTCAAAAAGGTGCAGATGATGCCGATCGCATAGTTGCTTTAGATATTTTATTAGCTGCGGCGTTGATTCTGTGTATCATCGCCTCGTTAATGATCAAACGTACCGTATTATTAGACGTTGCCATCGGGCTTTCTTTAATCGGCTTTATCGGCACCGTCGGTTGGTCTGCCGTGATTCGGCGTAAAAATGATGCACAACAGCAAGAGAACAAATAACATGAATACCATTCTTGAGATACTGGGGATTATTTTATTACTGCTCGGCGGATTAAGTCTGGTCGTATCCGCACTTGGGATTCGTATTTTGCCTAATACTTTAAGCAAACAGCACGCCGCAACCAAAGCTGGTACTTTGGCGATCACCTTGATTTCGTTGGCAGCAATTTTGCTGGCACAAGAGTGGGCATGGACACTGCGTTTAACGATTATGAGTTTTTTCCTGATCCTCACACTGCCACTGGCGTCACACATGCTGGCTCGTGCTGCGGTTAAAGATACTCGTCTGCTCAGCGAAAAAGACCATTCGGCGGTTACACCCTATCAAGAAAATCCCGACAAATAAACAACACCCCATTTATGCATAAACAGGGTGTTATTCAAAGTGCGGTTAAAGTGACTATTTCTGCTCGTTAAAGGCTTCCAACGCACGCAACGAATAAGTATAAGCCGCACCAGCATTTAAGGCGATCGCTGTCGCCAACGCGGCGGCAACTTCCTCTTCGCTCGCTCCGGCTTTAATCGCTTCGCCAGCGTGCACACCGATACAACTTTCACAACGTGTTGTCACCGCCACAGCCAATGCAATCAATTCCCGAGTTTTAGCATCTAATACATCGCCTTCCGCCGCAGCCGCATTCAATGCGCCGTAAGCTTGCAACATTTTGGGATATTTCTGTCCTAATTGTCCGAAAGATTTTTTCACATGGCTCACATCATTTTTCCAATCTGCAAACATTTTGTTCTCCTGATTTCAATAATAGGTAAATACGCTGGCTAACGGCGCTTATTATTGATATTATAAGGCAATATAAATTGTTATATAGTATCATTTTTTATCTTATTCATCTTAAGCGGAAATATGACCATGGACTATCTCGATCGACTGATACAACTTGCCCAAGTAGAGGGCAAAATTAACGTGCTTTGCCGCTTTCAAGGTAGTTGGCAGCTCAAACACCAACAAGAACCGGAAGCACTTGGTATTTTTCACATTATTTCAAAAGGGGAATGCCGCCTGACATTAAATGATCAACAGAGTTATCACTTAAAACCCGGTGATGTATTTTTTCTGCCACACGGTCTCGCCCACCGTATCGACAGCAAGCATCAAAGTGCGGTTGCAACGGAAGAAAATACACCACTGACCGCACTTCAACAATTACAACACGGTCCATTTACCTTACGCACCAACAACCAAGCGTCCCACGATTTTGAAATGTTCTGTGGCTATTTTCACTACTCCGGGCATTCAACATTACCAGCGATTTTGCCTGAATATTGGTATTTGTCCGGCAACAACAGTTCGGTTGCCGCACTACTAGAATTGCTGCAGAAAGAAGCCTTGTTGGAAATCGGTACGGTTTCGGTTGTCAATGCGTTGTGTAATGTACTGTTTACCTACCTCACACGCGATTATATCCAACGCAGCCAAGACGTGACCAACGGCGTATTAGGCGCACTGCAAGACAAACGTCTATACCACTCAGTGAATGCCATGCTACAAAATCCAGAAAACAGCTGGAACATGGAGAATCTGGCAGAACTGAGCACCATGTCGCGCGCCAATTTCATCCGTCTTTTCAAAAGCAAAACCGGTACCTTACCGGGAAAATTTTTAACGGGATTAAGAATGCAAAAAGCCGAATTGCTGCTATGCAACACCAACAAATCTATTTTGGCGGTGGCACTGGAAGTCGGCTACCAATCTGAAGCCCACTTCAGCAAAGCCTTCAAACTGAAATACGGCATCTCCCCAAGTAAATACCGGGTACAGCGCATAGAAAAATAGCTGGAAATTTAGGGGCTGTTGATCTTTTGTGTTTATAAATCAAGCAAAAAGAGTGTGATTTTATCCGACAGCGACCTACAGTCGCAATCGGTTAAGCATTGATGAGAGGCTTTGCCTCTCTGAAGCAGCCGCAAAGCGGCTGATCTATGCGTAACCTAGTACAGCTTTGCCTTGCTAGGCTAAAAGGATTAGTTTTAATACTTAAAAGCTCAATACACCCTAGGGTCTGTTGATTTTTGTTTATATTTTGAGTT
>NZ_VDHF01000084.1:0-5609 GCF_006228025.1 Testudinibacter crocodili | reverse complement strand
TTTGTCTACTATACCGGGTCTGTTGATCTTTGTTTATAGCTAAATTAACGCAGAATCAAGATCGGTTTACGACTATAACGTGCCACTTTAACCGTATTTGAACTTAATCCTTCTTTATTATCATCTTTTGATGCCATCATGATAATCAGATCAACATTTTTTTCTTCAGCAACCCGATTCACCTCTTCATAAATGGTGCCGTAAGCCACGATGTGCTGCACTTTACTCTCCTGTGGGAACACATCTCGGGTAAATTCATGCAGTTTTTTATTGGCTTCCGCCAGCACTTCTTTATCAAAATTAGTGGGTAAAAACGAAGAAACAATGCTATTGCTCGGTGCCGACACAATGCCGGCAACACGATAAATAGTATCAGGATTATTCCGCGTCATTTCAAGTGCGGTTTCCGCCAACTTTTTAGCTAACGGAATATACCCTAGATCAATTACAATTAAAATATTTTTAAACATCGACTCACACTCCCTTTTACGATTAAATTTTACGACGACGTCGAATTTGGTTGAATCCTAAACCGAATAATAGCAGTAATGCTGGAATAAACATCCACTCTTTATCTAGTGTATTGTGACGCGGTAACGCAACATACAAAATAGTTTGATCCCAGCTTAAGCCCGCCTTTTCTGCTGCTGAATCCATTTGTGCATCATCAATGATGATTTTATGTGTCATTTCTCCATCAACTTCAATCTGCTCTCCGGTATCTAATAAGGTTAAGCCCAGATTCTGTATCCGCTCTTCTCCGCTATTGCCCTGTGGAACATTCAATTTTGCGAAAAACTCAATCGGTGTGCCATATTGGTTGATTCCTGCCACTTTTAAGGTCATGGTTTCGCCCACCGGAGCATGTGCAATTTCCTGCACAATGTTGATTGGCTCAATATGACGCTCAGTGGGTGAAATATAGTTCATAAAGAATCCCGGGCGGAACAGCATAAAGGTGATTAGCAGCAATAATACGGTTTCCCACCACTTGGTATGATCAAAGAAGTAGCGCATTGAAGCTGCAGTAAATGCCAATATGGCTATTGTGGCGACAATAAACACCATCACACCTTTAGCAAAACCGACATCAATCAATAACAAATCCGTATTGAAAATAAATAAGAACGGTAAAATAGCGGTACGCAAGCTGTAACCGAACGCCACCAAGCCGGTCTTGATCGGATTGCCGCCGGATACCGCTGCTGCTGCAAAAGAAGCTAAGCCGACCGGTGGGGTCACATCCGCCATGATCCCAAAGTAGAAAACAAAGAGATGCACCGCGACCAACGGCACAATCAAACCATTTTGACGCCCGACTTCCACAATCACAGTTGCCATTAAGGACGATACCACAATATAGTTGGCGGTTGTCGGCAAGCCCATTCCCAGAATCAAGCTGAAGATTGCAACCAAAATCAACATTAACAGAATATTACCCATCGATAAAAATTCGATAATGCTGGAGAGTTGGACCCCAAAACCAGTTAATGCCACCACGCCAACGATAATCCCGGCGGTTGCGGTGGCAATGCCGATACCGATCATATTGCGAGCACCACTTTCCAAGCCGGTAACCAAGTCATTGAAGCCCTGTTTGGTCGCAGCGACAACTTTCCCTTGGCGGCGATAGAGCTGCAAAATCGGTCTTTGAGTCAATAAAATAAAACAGAGCGCCAAACTGCCCCAGAAAGCGGACAAGCCTGGTGACATTCTTTCCACCATCAAGCACCAGATTAAAATCACCACCGGCAATAAGAAATGCAATCCGGCATTTACGGTAGGTTTGACCGAAGGCAATTTCACTACCGGCGAATTCGGATCATCAATTTCCAAATCGTCAAATTTAGCCACCCGTTTTAATAACAGGAGATAAACCAGTCCAACCAAGGCTGATACAATCGCTAGTGCATGATCTGGGAATATACCTTTTATCCATGATAAGCCGTACTCAATGATAAAATACACCACACAGATAGTAATAAAGCTGCCCAATCCACGTAACACGCTAACCATCCAAGGTTTGGCGGCATCCGCTCTTTCCAAACCTTTCAGATCCATTTTACAAGCTTCCAAATGCACAATATAGACTAAGGCAATATAGGAGATGATCGCTGGCAGGAAAGCGTGGGTGATCAGTTGGCTATATGGCATATTGACATATTCAATCATCAAAAATGCAGCAGCGCCCATCACCGGTGGCATGATTTGCCCATTGACCGACGATGCCACTTCTACTGCGCCGGCTTTTTCCGCCGAAAAACCGACCCGCTTCATCATGGGAATGGTAAATGTCCCCGTGGTTACCACATTGGCAATGGAAGAGCCGGAGATCAAGCCAGTCAAGCCGGAGGCTACCACTGCTGCTTTTGCCGGACCACCACGGAAATGCCCTAAAAAGGCAAAGGCGGTTTTGATAAAATAGTTTCCTGCCCCGGCTTTGTCTAACAACGCACCAAATAATACAAACAAGAACACATATTTGGTGGAAACACCGAGTGCTACACCGAATACCCCTTCGGTAGTAATCCACTGTTGATTGATGATATGCGACAAACTGCCGGTTCTGTGGCTGACAATCCAGCTGGACGGAAAATATTGTCCAAAATAGTTATACAGCAAAAATACACTGGCAATAATCACCAATGGCAAGCCTAAACTACGCCGGCAAGCTTCCAACAGTAATAGGATACCAATAATTCCGACAACAATATCTTGCGTATTTGGCGAACCAAAACGTGTCACCAGTTCACCATAAAAAAACAGATAATAGGAGGCACAGAAGGTGGCAGCAAACGCAAAAATCCAATCTAAAATCGGCACATGGTGGATTGGTGACGATTTAAATGCCGGATAGGAAAGATAAGCCAAAAATAGCGCAAATGCCAGATGGATTGATCGGGCTTTGGTATCATCAAATACCACGTTGATCGAGCCCAATCCGATTGAACGTAGCATTTCTTGAAACACAAATGGTAAAGGGGAAGCATAATAAATTTGAAATAACGACCAAAGAATGGCAACCGCAAAAATCAATTTTTTTGTAAAGCCATAGGGATTGCGACCACCGGAGTCGTTTGCCGCCACCATGTCTTGCAGATCGTCTTGGTCAAAGGTTTTATTGGTTTTGTCTAACATAGTCCTTTTCCCTGTTAAGTTGTAGGTTTAAACAGCAAAGGCAGGGAAATCCCCTGCCTTTAATAAAATTAAGCAAGCTAAGAAAAATTACATCCAGCCTCTCTCTTTATAATAACGCACCGCACCGTCGTGTAATGGTGCAGATAGTGCATTTTTAATCATTTCATCTTCTTTCAGGTTGGCAAATGCTGGGTGTAAACGTTTAAAGCGATCAAAATTATCGAACACCGCTTTCACCACGGCATAAACCTGATCATCACTCACATCGGCAGACGTCACCAACGTCGCATAAACCCCAAAGGTATTGGTCGGGTTATCCGAACCGGCATACAAACCGCCCGGAATCACGGCTTTAGCGTAATAACTGTGATCGGCGACCAATTTATCAATCGCTTCGCCTTCAACCGGCACTAAATGCGCCGCACAAGATGCCGCCGCCTCTTTCAGTGCCCCATTCGGGTGGCCCACATTATAAGTGATCGCATCGAGATTGTTATCACACATTACTGATGCCATTTCTGCCGGTTTCAATTCGGAAGCGACTTTAAAGGCGGAATCGTCCCAGCCTTTAGCGGCTAAAATCACGTTCATGGTAGCACGCGTGCCGGAACCCGGATCACCGACATTGACACGTTTGCCTTTCAGATCATCAAAGGATTGAATGCCGGAATCGTCACGCGCCATCACCGTAAATGGCTCTGGGTGAATCGAGAAAACCGCTCTTAACTTATCATTTTTCTTGCCTTCAAACGAGCTAGTGCCGTTATAAGCATGATATTGCCAGTCTGATTGAGCAATCCCCATATCTAATTGTTTTCCGGCAATCGCATTTAAATTAGCAACTGAGGCGCCGGTGGAAGGAGCATTACATTTGATACCGCTTTTCGCTGAATCACGATTAACCAACTGGCAAATGGATTGTCCCACGACATAATAAACACCGGTTTGCCCACCAGTGCCGATGGTAACAAATTGTTCAGCAGCCATAACAGCAGTAGATGATGCCATTAATCCGGCAACGAAAGATAATTTAAAAAGTTGTTTCATGTATAGCACTCCTTCTAAATTGTGATCTGCCAAAAGACAGATTTATAAGTGTAATTGCATAGCATTAAGTCAGCGGCAGCGCGACTTGCCTGCTAACATATACAAAGGTTATATAAATTGCAACTACAATTGTAAAATAGGATTTGTTTTAACAATGAATTTGCTATTTATTTAGTCATAATTTAATAAATATCGTGATCATTAATTTTCCATTTAAAAATATTCAACATCTGTTGCCAATTTTGATCAACCTCGGCACAAATTGTTATTTTCTGCCCGCTTATCGGGTGTTCAAACCAGATTTTATGCGCATGCAGCATTAAGCCACTACACCCCAGATGCTCACTAAAAGTGCGGTTTTGGCGCAAATCCCCATAAGCCGAATCGCCGATGATCGGATGATGCAAATGCTTCATATGACGCCTTAATTGATGTTTACGACCGGTTTGCGGCAACAATTTCACCAGACTATAACGGGCGCTGGCATAACGTCCGGCAGGATACGGCATTTCGATCTGCGCTAAAGTTTGGTAATCGGTGACCGCACTTTGAGCCGCTTTTTCCGGCTGACTGAATTTATCGGCAATTTTATCCAACTGCTGTTTTAACGGATAATCAATCTTACCCTGCCCACTCAAAAAACCTCGCACCACCGCCAAATAGCTTTTTTCGATCTGTTTTTGTTCGAATTGTCGACTGAGACGACGAGCGGACTCTTGGTTCAGCGCCAACACTAATACACCGGATGTCGGACGATCTAAACGATGAACCGTATAAACGTGCTGCCCGATTTGATCACGCAAGGTCTGCATCACAAAACGGGTTTCGTGCTTATCCAGCCAACTGCGGTGCACTAGCATGCCTGCCGGTTTATTGATAGCAATAATGTCCTCGTCGCGATACAAAATTTGCAAAATCGGCGACGGTACTGTTGTCTGCTCTCCACTGCTAGAGTCAAAGTGCGGTTTATGCTGGCTCATTCAGTAGGCTTTCTATATCGGTTAATGGCGATAACAGCAGCTCAAGTTGGGCAAAATCGCTCATTGCCTCTTCCAGATAAGGCGTAATGGCAATTTTGCTAGGTAGTGGCGCCTCAGCATCCAACAATGCGTGCATACGCGGAATAAAAATCCATTGCAGCCACTCATATGGTTCCAACGTATCTAAATGGAACGGCTGCTCGCTCTGCAACCGCTCTTGTTCCGGTGGTGAGTTTTGCCATAAAGCCAATTGCTGTAAGTTATGTTGCAACTGCTGCAAATGTTGGCGTACTTTATCCTCTTGCGACATCATGTTTTCTCCTTAAAATTTGGTGTGCCTATTGTAATCTAACTGTTGCGCAAGTTCTGCAAAAAAAGAGAGCCAAGCTAGGGTCTGTTGATGTTTGTTTATATTTTAAACACAGTCCGCAGGACTATGACTCT
>NZ_VDHF01000083.1:0-1484 GCF_006228025.1 Testudinibacter crocodili | reverse complement strand
TTAAATATGTACGTTTATTAACAGAATATTATTTAGAGAAATAAATATGAAAAATACAGCAGATTATTTATTAGAAGTTACCGGTGTGCGTAAGGCGTTTGGTGAAGTCGTAGCCTTAAAGCGAGCGGAATTTATTCTAAAACGGGGGTCAATTCATGCTTTGTGTGGTGGTAATGGTGCAGGGAAATCGACATTTCTTAGCATTTTAATGGGTTTTATCACGCCGGATAGTGGACATGTTTTTGTCAATGGTAAAGAGCAACATTTTGACAATCCAAAACAAGCACTAGCTGCGGGAATTACGATAGTACAGCAAGAGCTGAGTACAATCCCTGATTTGTCTGTAGCAGAAAATATTTATTTAGGCAATGAACCAAAAAAGATGGGTTTTGTTGATTTTTCACAATTAAATCAGCAGGCACAAAATTTATTAGATGATTTAGGATTTAATGATATTTCACCACAAGCAAAAATGCGTGATTTAAGTGTTGCAGAACAACAGTTAGTTGAAATAGCAAAAGCCTTATCACACGCCAATGCCGATATTATCATTATGGACGAACCAACCTCTGCAATTGGCGAAGAAGATGTTCAGAAACTGTTTCAGTCAATAAGAGCATTGGCAGAAAGGGGTAAGGGGATAATTTATGTTTCCCATCGTTTATCAGAAATTTTTGAATTAGCGGATATGTTTACGATTTTTCGTGATGGTAGTTATATTTGTGAAGGCGCAATTCAGGATATAACCAGAGAAAGATTAATCGAACATATTATCGGAGGAGAGCTAAGTCAAGAGTTTGCAAAATTTAATATACCATCGGATGACATCGT
This sequence comes from Testudinibacter crocodili, assembly GCF_006228025.1. Classification (NCBI taxonomy): domain Bacteria; kingdom Pseudomonadati; phylum Pseudomonadota; class Gammaproteobacteria; order Pasteurellales; family Pasteurellaceae; genus Testudinibacter; species Testudinibacter crocodili. Next base: position 653 of record NZ_VDHF01000083.1, on the reverse strand, counting down.
ATTAGAAGTTAATTCATTAAGTTGGAAAAATAAATTACATCAAATTAATTTTCAACTTCGACAGGGTGAGATTTTAGGTATTTACGGCCTAGTTGGTTCGGGAAGAAGCGAATTATTGGATATTATTTTTGGTTTGGAACAAGCGGATCAAGGCAGTATTTATTTTCAGGGGCAGAAACTCGAGCGACACTCAGTTAAAAAAGCGATTAATTTAGGATTGGCTTATGTGACTGAAGACAGAAAAGCAAGCGGTTTGGTTTTATGTCGTTCTGTCGCTGAAAACATTGATTTATCTTCCTTAGACCAAATCAGCCGTTTTCATTTTATTAATCAACTTAAATCTAAAACGCGCACACGAGAAATGATTAATAAATTTAATATTAAAACCCCAAATGAAGAGCAGTTAGTGATTAATTTAAGTGGCGGCAATCAACAAAAAGTGATTTTAGGTAAGTGGGCATTGTTAGAACCTGAAATTTTGTTGCTTGATGAACCTACAAGGGGAATTGATGTTGGTGCAAAAAAAGAAATATATCATTTTATGTCAGATTTTGCCCAAAGAGGTAAATCTATCATTATGGTTTCCTCAGAGCTTTCAGAAATTATTGGCATGAGTGATAGGGTTATTGTCTTGAAAAATGGAAAAATAAACG
>NZ_VDHF01000082.1:0-36282 GCF_006228025.1 Testudinibacter crocodili | reverse complement strand
ATTTCGGCTTACGCCTAGATTGTGCTCATTTTAAACAACAACTCAAAATATAAACAAAGATCAACAGACCCTACTGTTGAAGGAGAGTGAAATGGCAAGTAAAAATTATTATGAGGTGTTGGGGGTAGCGAAAGATGCCAGCGCTAACGACATCAAGAAAGCCTACCGCAAATTAGTGCGAAAATACCATCCGGATATTAGTGCAGAAGCAGACGCTGACGAGAAAACCAGCGAAATCAATGTGGCTTATGAAACCCTGAAAGATACAGAAAAGCGTGCCGAATATGATGCGATGCTGGAAAATCCATTTGCCGGGCGTACTAATCAAGGTGCAGATTTTGATCCACGTCGCTACGGGTATGAATCGCACGATTTTTCAGGCAGCCATTTCGGCGACGGGCAACCTTTCGGTAGTGGCGATTTCCGTTTTGACGACATCTTTTCAGCCTTTGGTAGCGCCGGGTGGCGTGGACAGGCTTCTCGCCCGAGCGGACCCAGCAAAGGCGAGGATCAACATGCCGAATTGAGCATTGATATTAATGCGGCTTATCACGGCAGTGATCGTAGTTTAAGTTTGGATATGCCAACTTTAACTGCTGACGGGCAGATGAGCTATGAGCGCAAAACGCTACAAGTCAAGATTCCGAAAGGGGTCATTGAAGGACAGCAAATCCGTTTGCGCGGGCAAGGACTACCGGGTTTTAATGGCGGTGAAAACGGTGATTTATATCTGAAAATTCGCTTTCATCAATCGGATCGCTTGTATGTGGATCAACGTAAAGACGTATATCAACGCATTGATATTATGCCGTGGACCGCAGCGCTCGGCGGCAAAATAGAGTTGGAAACCATTGCGGGCAAATTTAACCTGAATATTCCTGCCAACAGCCGTAACGCACAAAGTTTGCGCCTGAAAGGTAAAGGTATTCCGAATAAGGACGCCGGTGATTTGTATTTGTTGCTGAATATTGTGTTGCCGCCTGCCAACAGTGATGCGGATAAAGCCGCTTGGCAGCGGTTAGCCGATTATTACCAAGCTTGAGGAGGACGATGATGACCGAACAACAAGATATTCAACTGACTTTTGAAGAGATCGTGTGCGCTTGCGACAATAATATTGATTGGGTGGTCAGTGTGATTGAAGAGGAGATCATCTCGGTTCACGGCAAGCCGCAACAGGCGAGTTATAGCGGTTTTCAACTGTCGCGAATTCGCCGTGCGCACCGAATCAGCCGTGATTTTGAGGCCAGTGTTCCTGCTACCGCACTGATTTTGCAATTGCTGGATGAGTTGGAAACGCTACGCAAAGGTGGATAAGCCTTGGATTTAGATAAGGTGATGTTGATAAGACCGTCGAGGAAAGTGGCGGTCTTTTGTTGTAGCTATAAATTGATAAAGAAGACGAGTAAAATCGGTACTAGAATATTGATAATAAAACCGTAGCTGATGGCAAGTGGTACGACTTGCATGCCGCCAGAACGCTGGATCACCGGTAAGGTGCAGTCAAGTGCGGTCGCACCAGTGATACCAACCGCAGTCGAGCGGTGTTGCTGCATAAAAAACGGCACTAAAAACAGGCTGAGGATTTCTCGTGACAGATCATTAAAAAAGGCGATACTGCCGAAAACCGGACCCCAAGCATCATTGATCATCACACTGGATAAAGAGTACCAACCGATGCCGGAGGCGATCGCCAAGCCTTGTGAAATCGGTAAATCCAATATCATTGCAGCCAAGATTCCACCGAGCAAGGCGCTGATAGTGACCAGCATCGCCGTGTAAATTCCCCGTTTATTAAACAGCACCTCACGCAGTGCAATACCGTTGTTACGTAATTGAATCCCGATCAAAAAGATCAGTGCAAGCAAGACATAAGTGCTGCTGTTCAGCGGTATATTCAAATGTCCTTTACTGAACAGTCCTAAAATAAAACCCAAAAACACCATCGAGGACATCAGTAGAGAATCCAGCATTAAGCGTAAGCGAGACGGCATCTGTTCGCTATGGTGTTGTAGCGGACGTGGCGAGATTTTGTCGTAAATCAGCAGTGCCAGCAGATTTAACCCCAGTATCAGGCTGATAAACGTGAAAGCAGACAACGCAATAATCGGCAGTTGCACCGCAAGATCGTCCATTTGTCCTAAAGAGAGTCCCATAATCAATAAAATCAAATACAGCAGTGCCATCACGGCTTTGTTAATTCTATTCAACCATTTTCTGTTTGTTGTTTTAATTAAATAACCGAAAAACATCGGTCCTAATACGATCAATAAGCCTTCAATCATAACCACCTCTTTCTGCTGCGAGCGAAGATTATAGCGAAAAAGATAGCGTTACGCATAGGGTCTGTTGATCTTTGTTTATATTTTAAACGGTAGCTCAAATTATAAACAAAGATCAACAGACCCTATTCAGATCGCACTTTTTTTAGTAAGCTGTTTTTAGTAACCGACTGAAATTCGCAAACGAGGTCAAGATGTATTTAAAACAAGTTGATGTAATCGGTTTTCGAGGTTTGAACCGCTTATCTTTGCAATTGCGCTCCAATATGGTGTTGATCGGCGAAAATGCTTGGGGAAAATCCAGCTTGTTGGATATCTTGAGCCTAGTGCTCAACCCGGAAAAGCGGTTATATCAATTTAAAGCGAGTGATTTTCATCTGGCAGCAGAAGAGTACCAAGAGTTATCCGTTAACGGCGCAGTGCCACAACGCAACCACAACTGTATGGTGCTGTTTACTTTCAGCGAGAGCCAGCATGGTGAAAAAGAGCAGCCGCAGTGTCGGCAGTATCGACAGCTGTTTTCCGAGCATGAAGACGGTTATGCCCGGATTTATCTGCGGATCAGCGGCGAGTTGAGAGCCGGAAAAACCACAACTGAATACTCCTTTTTGAATGATAGCGGCGATAAAATCCAACTCAAAAATGCTAAAACACTGGTTTTATTGATTATTTCACGCCATCCGGTATTTCGTTTTCGTGATGCCCGTTTACAACGACACTATCACACCGTTCGTCCGTTTTGTATTAAAGGTGAATGTGAAGGCGATGTGCTGCAAGAGGAGATCCGCTCGGTAGCATTGTTGTTGCAATACTATTTTTTGGATAATCAAGATCGTCTGCTATGGCAACAACAAATGCGTGAAACCAGTAAGATGTGGACGCAGGTCAAATCGTTGTCGCAGCGACTAATGCAGGATAAAAGCGGCAATTTAAAAAAACGGGTCTTGTTTTATCTATCCTCAATGTTCGAGCGTGGCAAAGGAATTCGTTTCAGCAAACAAACTCGCCCGATTATCCTGTTTGAAGATTTAGAAACTCGGCTACATCCTCGAATGGTGGCGATCGGTTGGGAGCTTGCCAGCCATTTGCCGATTCAACGGATTACCACCAGCAACTCAGTGGAGCTGTTGGCGTATGTCCGTTTGGAACATATTTGTCGCTTGGTTCGTTATGAAAACCAAACCAAAGCGTTTCAACTGTCACGCCGTGATCTAGGCAAGGAAGATATGCGCCGCCTCAGTTTCCATGTGCATTATAACCGCAGTTTGGCACTGTTTTCACGAATTTGGCTGATGGTTGAAGGCGAAACTGAAGTGTGGATTTTGACCGAGCTGGCACACCTGCTGAATATTAACCTTGAAATGGAAGGGATTCGGATCATTGAATTTGCCCAAAGTGGATTACGCCCATTGATTAAATATTGCAAAAAAATGGGCATAGAGTGGTTCGTGTTGACCGACGGTGACAGTGCCGGTTGGAAATATTCCGACACGGTGAAAAATTTGCTTGAAGCAAATGAATCTGTGCATAGTCGCTTGCTGACGCTACCGAAAAGAGATATTGAACATTTTTTCTACAGCGAAGGCTTTGAAAACGTATTTTACCGCCTTGCCAACCATATTCCGCAGCGCAATCAAGTGGTCAGCAAAATTATTCAACGGGCAATTCAGCGATCTTCCAAGCCCGACTTGGCGCTTGCCTTGTCGGATGAAATGGAAAAACGCGGAGCCAATTCGATTCCGCTGTTGTTTAAACAGATGTTCTATAAAATTATGCAACTGTCAAAACAACAGGAAAGAGTATAGGCGCTGGTTAGCGTTTCGGCTTGCTGACCATAATTTCGATCACCTGTTTATCGGTATAGAGCATACTGCGTGAGGCGATGGCACACAAGTTGTTGATGGTGGCATCGATATCATAGTCGACAATGCCTTCGTCGCCTGTGACATGGCTGTTATCCATCGCCATCAGCACTGATTTATAGCCACTGGAAACACTGGTCGAAACTTTCATCGCACAACTGTTTGCTGCGCCGTCACAAATGATGCCGCTAATATCGCCGATCATGCTGCAAATGCTCATGCTCACGGTTTCAAATTTTCCGGTTAGTAACCAAGCAATACCGGCACAACTGCCCATCGAGGCAGTGGTGACGGCACAAAGTGCGGAAAGCTTCGGCAGCTTGCTGTGAATATAAATCGCCATCAAATGCGATAAAAACAGGGCTCGAGTCAATTTTTCTTCATCGGCATTCAAGTAGTCGGCAACCACGACCACCGGCATTGTCGCCGCAATGCCTTGATTGCCGGAGCCAGAATTGCTCATCGCCGGCAAGGTGGCACCACCCATGCGTGCATCGGAGGCCGCGGTGGTTTGGATAATCACTCGGCTTAATAAATCGTCCGACATCAAACCGCTGCCGACGTGTTTTTGCAAGGTGCGCCCGATATGCAGTCCGTAGTTTTTATTCAATCCTTCTTTTGAAAGTGCGGTATTCAAGCGTGCCGCTTCTAAGATAAAAGCGATTCTTTCCAGATCAACGGTCACGGAAAAATCAAACAGATCTTGTGCGTTCAGTTGTTCAAATATTGTATATTCGTTTTCCGATGTACAAGCTTGCCGCCCCACACTTTGGTAGATCATCTTGCCATTTTTTTCAATCGAAATAATATTGGTATGGTTATCTTGAATGCAGACTTTGACCCAATTATCGTTGTGAAACAATGTCGCTTCGGAATACAGAATCTGTTCAGTTTCTTTAATGCCGACTACCACTTTTTGATTCGCCAACATCTGTTTGGCTTGTTCGATTTGCTCGGTAGTGATATTTTTTAGCACTTCCAGCTTGCCATCCGGATCACCGCCCAAAGCGCCAATCGCTGCTGCAATCGGCAAACCGACCATACCGGTGCCCGGCACGGCAACACCCAAACCGTTTTTCATTAAATTCGGCGACACTTTGGCTTCAATTCGCTGCGGTTTGGCGGCAAGATATTTGGCAGCAACCGCAGAGGCTAATGCCAGCGAGATCGGCTCGGTACAACCGAGCGCTGGAACGACATCATTACGTACGATTTCAATGAGTTGGGTTTGTAACGGTTGGCTGAATTCAGACATAAAGGATTACCATCGAAAAGAAAAATAACGGCACATATCATAACAGCTTAATCGCTAAGATAAAGAAACGAATGTGCGAAATGTGATTTTTTAAGATTTTTTCTCTTGAATCGGCAAAGAGCATAATCATTTACTGTGGTAAACCACTATTTAGGATGCGATTATGAACGCCAAACAATCGGTACGCATATTATAAACAAAGATCAACAGACCCTATAAGAAAGCCCTTAACTTGCGTACAAATTAAGGGCTGAAACCGCACTTTGTTTAAAGACAATTATTTCTCAAATAGTTCGGCATGCAACAACCGCACCACTTCGTCAGCGTGCTGGCTTTGGACTAGCAGACAGATATTATTGGTGCTGGCGCCGTAGCTAACCATGCGCACATTATAGTGTTCAATCGTACCAAACAAACGTTTCGCTACACCGGCAGTGATATGCAGATCGTTGCCGATCAGCGCAACCAAAGACAAGCCGGTATCGACTTTCACGTTGCAGACTTCGCTGAGTTCGGTTAACAGTTCGTTGGATAACATATTGGCGCCGGAAGAAGCGGAGCCGGTTTTATCCAAGGTCAAAGCAATGCTGACTTCGGAAGTGGTGATGGTGTCCACTGAAATTTTATGCTTGGCTAAAATATTAAACACGTTGGCTAAAAAACCTTGAGCGTGCAGCATACTTAAGCTAGATAATGTTAATAGGGTTTGATCGCGGCGCAGCGCAATCGCACGGAAAATCGGGCGTGGTTGTGGATCGCGGGTGACCCAAGTACCGCCTGCCGCCGGATCTTTGCTGGAGCCGACATATACCGGAATATTACTGCGCACCGCAGGCAACAAAGTGGCAGGGTGTAGCACTTTGGCACCGAAGGTTGCCATTTCTGCCGCTTCGGCGAAGCTCATGGTGTCAATTTTTTGCGCTGCCGGCACCACTCGCGGATCGGTGGTGTAAATGCCCGGTACATCCGTCCAGATCAATACATCTTTGGCGTCCAACACTTCCGCCAATAATGCCGCCGAATAATCGCTGCCACCCCGTCCGAGCGTGGTGGTTTTGCCTTTTTCATCACGCCCGATAAAGCCTTGGGTGATCACCAGTTCGCCACGATTGAGCAGCGGTTTTAAAATGTTATCGCAATTCTTTTGGGTTTTGGCATCGTCCGGTGCGGCTTTGCCGTAGTTGCTGTTGGTGGCAACTAATTGGCGTACATCAACCCAAGTGGCGTTGGTTTGCAGTTCGCGCAACACTTCGACGAAAATCAAGGTGGACATCATTTCGCCGTGGCTGATCAATTCGTCGGTCAGTGCAGGTGAAGTCGCCAAACTCGCCGCTTCGGACAACGAAGCGATATTGGCAAGTAAACGATCGATCTCTTCGCTGATCACTTTGTTATTTTTCAATTCATCTAAAATGTTGTATTGAATCGTGCGCAATTCGTCCAGATATTTGGTACGCTGCTCGGTTTCGCAACCGTTTGCCAACGCAACCAGAATGTTGGTCACGCCGGCGGAGGCGGACAACACCACCACACGGGTATTGGGATCGGCAATCACGATTTTGGCGCAGGCATTCATCGCAGGGAAGTTGGCAACGCTAGTGCCACCGAATTTAGCAACGGAGAGATGTGACATAGTTTTAGTTCCTGTATTTGAGAGTATAAAATAACTTTTTTTGTCTTAGGGTCTGTGGACCTTAGTCATTTTGCTGCAACATGTGCATGATCAGACGGATTAAGGTCTCTTTTTGCTGTGGCGCAGATTCTGCCACCAACAGCGCCAATGCCGCCAGCCCGGTGTCGTTGATCAACGGCTGTCCGTCTAATTTTAATAGTTTGCCATTTTTATGTAAAAAATCTACAAATAAAAACGCCCCACTGCGTTTATTTCCATCAAAAAACGGGTGATTTTTGATAACAAAGTATAATAAATGTGCCGCTTTGCTTTCAATGCTGGGATAAGCCGGTTCGCCAAAAACAGTTTGCTCCAGATTACCGAGAATGGCAGCTAAGCCGTCCTATCGTTCACGTGCAAACAAATCCGTTGCTTCACCTTTTGCGATTAAATCGGCTTTCAAATTGGCTAATGCAGACTTAGCATCGTTAACGGATGGCAAAACGCCGCCGGGTTTTCCTTGCGGATCTTGCAGCAAGCCCTCATCATATTGCTGTAACCACAGAAAAGCCTGAGTATAACGGCTGACGATATTGACCAAACCCCGCCCACTGTCGAGAGTCAGTGCCGACGAATCGGCGGTTTTTTGAATCAATGCCAGTGCTTGTTCCAGTTCTGCGGCATTTTGCTGCAACCGCTCTTGGTTGATGCTGTAACCTCGCAGCAGATATTCTTTCAGGCGTTGAGTTGCCCAAATACGGAATCGGGTTGCATTTTTTGATTTCACACGATAACCCACAGAAATAACGGCATCTAAATTATAATGTTTTAATCTCCGTTTAATGTTGCGATTACCTTCTTGTTGAACTACCGAGAAATCCTAGATAGTTGATATTTCATCTAGCTCTTGTTCCAGATAAATATTTTTCAAGTGAAGGCTGACATTATCTGTACTTGTATCAAATAGCTTTGCCATCTGCGCCTGCGAAAGCCATACGGTTTCCTGCTCAAACCGCACTTCGACTTGGGTTTGTCCATCTTGGGTCTGGTAAATTTCAATTGGATTCTTGCTCATCTGCGCCACCTCTCATTTGGCAGGGATACGGGTTTTTGATCATCCAAACATACCCATGTTATCCCAGAAAATCATACGGATTTTGCGATCTAAAATCCAATCTATTAAAAAACCACCCATAGTTTAAATTAAGGGTGGTTTTGGTAGAATGAACCGCACTTTGTTTATATTGATACAAATATTAATGCAAAGTGCGGTCAGTGCTGGAATTAATTCAATTCGGCACGTAATTTTTTGGTGACGTTGACCATCACTTCCAATGCCGCGTTGGTTTCCGGCCAGGCACGGGTTTTCAGACCGCAATCCGGGTTGACCCACAGGCGTTCTGCCGGGATAACGTCTAGCGCTTTACGCAGTAAATGCTCGATCTCGCCGGCTGTCGGTACTCGTGGGCTGTGGATATCGTACACGCCTGGGCCTATTTCGTTCGGATATTTGAAATCGCCGAATGCGGTCAGCAGTTCCATATCGGAACGCGAGGTTTCGATGGTGATCACATCCGCATCCATGCCTGCGATTGCCGGCAGAATATCGTTGAACTCGGAATAACACATGTGAGTGTGGATTTGCGTCGAATCTTGCGCACCGAACGAGGACAAGCGGAATGCTTCGCACGCCCAATCTAAATATGCATTCCAATCGGCACGTTTCAATGGTAAACCTTCACGAATTGCCGGCTCGTCGATTTGGATAATTTTGATGCCAGCTTTCTCCAAATCTAACACCTCATCATTTAATGCCAGTGCGATTTGTTTACATACGGTCGAACGTTCGATGTCGTTACGCACGAAAGACCATTGTAGAATCGTGACCGGCCCGGTCAACATCCCTTTCATCGGTTTTTGCGTCAAACTTTGTGCATAAGTGGACCATGAAACCGTCATCGGATTCGGGCGCACCACGTCGCCGAAAATTACAGGTGGTTTCACGCAACGACTGCCGTAGCTCTGCACCCAACCGAATTTGGTGAAGGCAAAACCGTCTAACAGTTCGCCAAAATACTCCACCATGTCGTTACGCTCGGCTTCGCCGTGCACCAACACATCCAGATCCAATTTTTCTTGTTGTGCGACCACAAAGGCGATCTCTTTTTTCATTGCTGCTTCATATTCGGCCGCTGAAATCGTGCCTTTTTTGAAGTTGGCGCGGGCATGGCGAATTTCACTGGTTTGCGGGAAAGAACCGATATTGGTGGTTGGCAATAATGGCAGTTTCAACCACGCTTGTTGCAATTTGATTCGCTCGGCAAACGGCGATTGACGTTGGTCGGCATTGGCAGGCAGGGCTGCCAAGCGTGCTGCCACTTCCGGACGGTGGATCACCGCAGAAGCGGCACGCGCATCAGCGGCAGCCTGACTGGCGGCAAGCTCGGCTTTCACGCTGTCACGTCCGTTGGTTAATGCTTGTTTAATCACATTCAATTCTTGGATTTTTTGCAAGCTAAAGGCTAACCAAGAGTAGAGATCACGGTCTAATTGCGTTTCCACTTCCAAATCAAACGGGGTGTGCAATAAAGAGCAGCTTGGCGCAATCCATAAGTTTTCGCCCAATTTGGCTTTTAACGGCTCAACCACGTCCAAAACCTGGTTCAAGTTGGCACGCCAGATATTACGCCCATCGATCACCCCGAGCGACAGCACTTTGTCATAATCGGCAAAAGCGCTGATTTGTTGCGGCGCACGCACCAAGTCAAGGTGCAAGCCGTCAATCGGCAAGCTTTTCAGCAAGTCAGTGTGTTCGGCAACTGAGCCGAAGTAAGTCGCAAGCAATAATTTAGCTTGCACTTTTGCCAGTCTTTCATAAGTCGGTTTGAAAGCCGCAATCCATTCAGTCGGTAAATCTACAGTTAAGGCTGGCTCGTCAATTTGGATCCATTCTGCACCGGCTTGCACAAGTGCGGTCAGTATTTCTTCATAAACCGGTAATAATTTATCTAACAAATCTAATCGGTTAAATGTTTGTTTGCCTTTTTCTTTGCCTAACCAGAGGAAAGTGATCGGACCGACGATAGTGGGTTTGGCTTGCAAACCAAGCGCTTGCGCTTCTTGCAGTTGTTGTACATAGTGCGCCGGATTAGCTTTGAATTCGGTATTTTTGTGGAATTCCGGCACGAGGTAGTGATAGTTAGTGTCGAACCATTTAGTCATTTCGATGGCGTGTTGCTGCGTATTGCCTCGTGCCAGTTGAAAGAATTGATCTAAGCTCAGATTGCTGCTGTCGAAGCCGAAACGGGCGGGGATAGCACCGGTGGCGACTTGCAGATCCAAAATATGATCATAAAGGGTGAAATCGGCAACAGCAACATAATCCGCATTAGCGGCGGCTTGGTGTTTCCAGTTTTTTTCACGCAACGCTTTGGCGATGTCGAGCAGATCTTGTTCTGCCAACTCTTTGCGCCAGTAGCGCTCTTGAGCAAATTTGAGTTCACGTTTGGCGCCTACGCGCGGAAAGCCGGCTAAATGAAATGTAGTCATGCTGATATCTCCTGATTATTCATGTTAATTTATTTATAAACAGCCGTCTAAATGGCTATCTGGGATGCAGAATGACGGATTTTAGTATATTATGCAAACTCATAATTTTCACAAAGATGATGAATAATTTTAATGAAGCCGATATTTTTAGAATTACGCCATTTAAAAACCCTGATTGCATTGAAAGAGACCGGTAGCGTCTCTTTGGCGGCGAAACGGATCTATTTGACTCAATCCGCGCTTTCGCATCAAATTAAGCTGCTGGAAGATCAGTATGGTTTAACCCTATTTGAGCGCAAAACCCAGCCGCTGCATTTCACGGCGGCAGGAGAGCGCTTAATTAAGTTGGCTTATGACATTTTACCGCGAGTGATCGAAGCGGAGCTGGATCTGATACGGGTGAAAGAAGGCGATGCCGGACAGCTACGGATTGCGGTGGAATGTCACACCTGTTTTGACTGGCTGATGCCGGCGATGGATTCGTTCCGCCAAAATTGGCCATTGGTTGAGTTGGATATTGTCTCCGGTTTTCATACCGATACGCTTGGATTATTGCTGACGCACCGTGCCGATTGGGCGATCGTCTCTGAAATAGAAGAGACCGCAGGCATTGTGCACCAGCCGTTGTTTGCCTATGAAATGGTGGGCATTTGTTCCAAAGATCACCCGTTGGCGAATAAAGAGGTGTGGCAGGCAGAGGATTTTGCCGAGCAAACCTTGATCACCTATCCGGTACCGGATGATATGCTGGATTTATTGCGTAAAGTGTTGTATCCGGCGGGTATTAATCCTGCTCGGCGCACCAGTGAATTGACTATTGCGATTATTCAGTTGGTCGCCAGCAAGCGGGGCATTGCCGCATTACCATATTGGGCGGTGTTGCCATATTTAGAACGCGGTTATGTGGTGGCACGCAAAATTACGGAGAATGGCTTACAAAGTGAACTGTATGCTGCGGTGCGCGAAAATGATATTCACACAGCGTTCATGCAGGATTTCTTCCATACAGTGAAATCGCAGAGTTTCTCGACGTTGCCGGGCTTATCGGTGCTGGATTAAGCCCGTCAAAAGTCTGTCGTCAATCTGGTTTAACGAGCTTAATTTATAATCCGCCAGCGCCCAGCGTGGATCGTCTTCTTCGTGCGCGGAAGGCACTGCAATACAGCACATTGACGCTGCTTTGACAGCAGTCATGCCGACCACCGAATCTTCAATGCCGACAGCAAAGTGCGGTTCTACCCCCAACTGTTGTGCGGCGTGCAGATAAACCGCTGGGTGTGGTTTGTTGTAAGGTAGTTCGGTTGCAGAAGCAATCGCAGAAAAATAGTCGCGGATACCGCACTTTTGGGTAATGCTTTCCAATAACTCCCGTGGCGATGCCGATGCCACCGCTATTTTTAGATTATGTTGACGCAAACGCACCAACAATGGTTTGACGCCATCCATCAGCGGCTGTTTGTCTAAAATCAGATCTATCGCAGAGCGACAATATTGCTCGGTTGCCTGTTCGACACTCAAATCTGCCGCACCATATTGTTGATATAACTTGCGGATTACCTCTTTTGACGGCACGCCGACCATTTGCCGCATATCTTCAGCGCTGACCGGCAGCCCTAACTGGTTAAAATAGTGAATGCCTGCCTGCTGCCACAAGGGTTCTGAATCGATCAGCACCCCGTCCATATCAAAAATAACTGCTTTGATTCTCGTCATTGTCTATCCTATTAATCTGATAATTTCATCGGCTTGTTGAATATACTGTCCACGGAAACGATGGCTGAAATTGAGTAAATAATAGAGTTGATACAGGGTTTTGCGTTGCTGGTAGCCTTTATCAATAGGATTGATGCTGTTATATGCTTGATAGAATTCAGGCGACAGATCATCAAAGAGATCGGCTAACGCCAAATCACATTCGGCATCGCCCCAATAGCAAGCCGGATCGTAAAGTACAATTTCATTGCCACAAATGCCCATATTGTTATGGTAGAACGCCCCGTGCAACAGTGCGGGTGTTGGTTGATATTTTGCCAGATGAAAACTGACCGATGAGATAATATCCTCAAAATTTCCAAAGTGGATATTTTTTTCTTTACATAACTGAAGCTGCCAGCCGATTCGGTTTTCACTGAAAAAAGTTGACCAGTTTTTCGCCCATGAATTCGGTTGATAAACCGGTCCGAGCCAAGTGTCGTAATCAAAACCGTAACGTTGATTGCCGCCACTGGTATGCAGCGTAGCGAGCTGTGCCGCAAGTTCTGCCATTTTCTCAGGTGGAATCGGTTGCAAATCGAGGGATTCCATTAAAATAAAACTGACATTTTCGGCACAACCCAATGCGTAAACACGAGGCACACGCACAATACCGCTCTTTGCCAAGAGCTCCAGTTGATCCGCTTCGGCACGAAACATCGAACGATAGGATTTATCATTGATTTTGACAAATACCGGAATATTGCCGTCATCAATGATCCAAGATTGGTGCATTTCCCCCCCTGCCACCGGGGTTTTGGATTTAATTGTGTAGTAAGAACCGAACTGATCGGCCAAAAGCTGCGAAATGGCTTTCCACATAATTTAACTCCTTCTAAAGCGGCTTGAGTTGCTATCTTAATCGGAACAGGTTGATTTTACTGTGATTTGGGTCAAACTTTAGCATTGTCGGTATAAAAGCCGCCATAAAACTGCTAAAATCGCCAATAATTTTGTTTAAAGTTTGTTTGTTGACGGATTAAGGATTCATTTTGGCATTATTAAATTTAACTCAGGCTTACCTCTCATTTAGTGATCACCCATTATTGGATCACGCTGATTTGCACATTGAAGCCGGCGAAAGGGTCTGTCTGGTTGGGCGCAATGGTGCCGGCAAATCGACATTGATGAAAATTCTTGCCGGTGAAACCGCACTTGATGACGGCACGTTGCAGTTGGAAAGCGGTGTAGTCGTGTCACGTTTGGAGCAAGATCCGCCACGCCATGTTGAAGATAACGTGTTTGATTATGTGGCGGAAGGTATTGCTGATTTGGCGGATTTATTGAAACACTATCACCATCTGTCGCATGAATTGACCATCAATTATTCCGACGAGCTGATGCAGCAATTGGCGGAAGTGCAGCATCAGTTGGATCACGGCAACGGTTGGCAAGTAGAAAGCCGAATTCAAGATGTATTGCGCTGTTTGGATTTGAATCCGGACACCTTGCTGTCGGAGCTGTCCGGTGGCTGGCAGCGCAAAGCGGCATTGGCGCGCGCATTGGTCAGCAATCCGACGATTTTACTATTGGATGAACCGACTAACCATTTGGACATTGAGGCAATTGATTGGCTGGAAGCGTTTTTACTGGAGTTTTCCGGCAGCATTATTTTTATTTCTCATGACCGCTCTTTTATCCGCAAAATGGCAACTCGAATTGTGGATTTGGATCGCGGTAAACTGGTTTCTTATCCAGGCAATTACGATCTGTATTTAACCACCAAAGAAGAGAATCTGCGGGTCGAAGAATTACAAAATGATCTGTTCGATAAAAAGTTGGCACAAGAGGAAGTCTGGATTCGGCAAGGGATCAAAGCCCGACGCACACGTAACGAAGGGCGCGTGCGAGCGTTAAAAGCACTGCGCGAAGAGCGTCGCCAGCGGCGTGAAGTGTTGGGAACAGCCAAAATTCAAGTGGATAGCGCAATTCGCTCTGGCAAAATTGTATTTGAAATGGAAGCATTAGGCTATCAAATTGAAGATAAAGTGCTGTTGAAAAATTTCAGCGACAACATTATGCGTGGCGATAAAATTGCCTTAGTCGGGCCGAACGGCTGCGGCAAAACCACGTTTATCAAACTGCTGTTGCAGCAATTGACCCCGACTAGCGGCAAAGTGCGGTCGGGTACCAAACTGGAGATTGCCTACTTTGATCAGTATCGTGCCGATCTCGATCCGGAAAAAAGCGTGATGGACAACGTAGCAGATGGCAAACAAGATGTGGAAATCAACGGGCATAAACGCCATGTTTTAGGTTATTTGCAAGACTTCCTATTTCCGCCAAAACGGGCGATGAGCCCGGTGAAGGCGTTGTCTGGTGGCGAGCGCAACCGCCTGTTGTTGGCAAAATTGTTGCTGAAACCGAATAACCTCTTAATTCTTGACGAACCGACCAATGACTTAGATGTGGAAACCTTAGAGTTATTGGAAGATATTTTAAGCGACTATCAAGGCACCTTGATTATTGTTAGCCATGATCGTCAGTTTATCGACAATACCGCCACCGAATGTTACTTTTTTGAGGGTAACGGCGTTTTAAACCACTATGTCGGCGGCTACAGCGATGCTAAACAACAGCAACAAAACTATTTTGAAAGCGTGCAACAAAATGCCACTGCGGCACAGGCAAAAACACAAAGCACGCTTCAGCCAACCGAAGACAAAAAAGCAAAAGCCAAACTGCCGGAGCGTAAAACCAAACTTAGTTTTAAAGAACAGCGGGAATTAGAGCAGCTGCCACAACTACTAGAACAATTGGAAGCGGAAATCGAAAGCTTACAAACTGAAGTCAGCAGCGGTGATTTTTTCCAAAAAGATCATCAATATACCGCAGACACTTTACAACGACTTGCCGATAAAGAACAACAATTGGAACAGAGTTTGCTGCGTTGGGAAGCGTTGGAAAATATGAGTAGCGGTAATGCGTAAAGCCACGACCGCACTTTTCATCAAATTTTGCTCAAATGATCTAAAAGTGCGGTATTGGGATTGAATTTTCCTTAATAAAAAAGGCGATTGAAGGAATCGCCTTTGAAATGCCTATGACAGTATTATTTTTTCAGTTCATCGCTTAAGTGCGGTTGCAGTTTGGTCAAAATCGCTTTGGCAATGCGTGGCGCAGCGGCAACCATATTACCCGATTTCAAATAGTTATGCCCACCGATAAAGTCACTGACGATCCCACCGGCTTCACGCACGATCAAATCACCGGCGGCGCAGTCCCAAGGTTTCAACCCAATTTCAAAATAGCCATCGACACGGTTGGCAGCAACATAGGCTAAATCCAATGCGGCAGAACCAGAACGACGGAAATCTGCGACGTTTTCCAGCAAAGATTGCATAATATTGAGCTGAGTTGGCATATGGTGTTTAGCTTTAAACGGGAAACCGGTTGCCAGAACGGTGCCGTCAAGCTCACGCTTGTTTTCCACCCGCAGACGGGTTTCATTTAATTTTGCTCCTTCGCCACGTACTGCAGTAAACAGTTCGTTACGAATCGGATCATAAACGACGCCGACTTCGGTACGGCCATTTTCACGGATAGCAATCGAAACAGAAAAGTGCGGAAAGGATTTGATAAAGTTGGTGGTGCCATCCAGCGGATCGATAATCCATTGTACATTTTTGTTCTCGCCTTCAATCACCCCAGTCTCTTCGGTAATGATGGTGTGTTCAGGATAAGATTTTTTGATCACCTCGATAATCGCTTGCTCAGCTTCTTTATCAATATTGGTGACGTAGTCATTAGCACGTTTGGTTGTTGTTTCAAGGCTGTCGGGACGCTCATAACCTTTGGCAATCACATTGCCTGCTTTTCGTGCAGCACGAATAGCGATATTTAACATTGGATTCATAATTCCACCGGATTTTAAAGAACAAATAGAAGAAAATTTATTTTGTCATGACAAAACAAAAACTGAACGGATTATAAAGAATTGTGACGGAAATTGCGAGGTAAATTTGCTTTTGTTTCTCACTGTATATTCAGATATAATCGACAACACAAATGACACCATAAATTAGGGGGAAAGAATGGAAACGATCCATTTTCGAATTGATGCGCAAACAAAGCAATTGGCAATGCAAGCGGCTAAAAGACAGCAGACAGATTTGACTAAGTTAATGCGTGAAAGGGCAGAACAGCTGGCAGCAGAAGAGCTGGAATACCAGACCAATACGCATGCTTATTGGCTTGAAACCCAAATAAATGAAGCTATTCAGCGTTATGAAAGCCAACAAACACATTTATTTGATGCCGATCAGAGTCAGCAAAAAATGCAACAATTACGTCGTCAACTAACTGAGGAATAGTCGTGAAGCTATTTTGGGAAGCACAGGCACAGCAAGATCGAGAACAGATTTTCCATTATTTTTTTGAACATGCAGGTTTGGCTTTAGCCGATCAGGTAGATGCAAAGTTTGAAGAGATGGCGCAGCTATTACAGCAAAATCCTCAACTTGGCAAAAAAGTGAAAGAGGCTTCCAGCCGCTACCGCAAGCTGATTGTACCGCACTTTCCATTTATTCTGATTTATGTGTTAGAAAAGGAAAGCCTGATTATTTTAAGAGTGCTGCATTGCGCTCGCAAACTGGCGAGTAATTATTAAAATGAAAATTGAGTTAAAAAATATCCGAATTGTACTCGTAGAAACGTCACACACTGGCAATATCGGCTCGGCGGCGCGGGCGATGAAGACGATGGGGTTGTCGTCGCTGTATTTAGTCGCACCAAAAACATTACCCGATGAGCAGGCAATAGCACTGTCGGCAGGTGCCAATGATATTGTTGAAAGTGCGGTAGTCGTGGAAAACTTTAATCAAGCAGTGGCGGATTGTTCGTTGGTGATCGGCACCAGCGCACGCAGTCGGCATTTGGCGATTCCGCAAATTGATCCGCGTGGTTGTGGTGAGCGAGCCGTGCAATATGCCGAACAAGGTGGCAAAGTGGCAATCGTTTTTGGGCGTGAACGGGTTGGATTGACGAACGAGGAGCTGCTAAAGTGCGGTTTTCATTTGAACATTCCCGCTAATCCGGATTATGCCTCATTGAACTTAGCGATGGCGGTGCAATTAGTCAGTTATGAAATTCGTATGGCGATGTTAGGCTGTCGACAACCAGTGTCAACCGCACTTGCCACGGAGGTTAACGAAAAGCCGACACAGCAGGAGCTTGACTATTTCTTTAAACAAACCGAACAGCTCTATCGTCAGTTGAATTTTATTCAAAACAGTGCTGTGATGCCGAAATTGCGTGGTCTGTATGCCCGTGCTGATCTGCGCAAAAATGAGTTGAATATTTTGCAAGGAATGCTGGCGGCAGTAAAGAAAAGTG
The DNA here is from genome assembly GCF_006228025.1 of Testudinibacter crocodili. NCBI lineage: Bacteria > Pseudomonadati > Pseudomonadota > Gammaproteobacteria > Pasteurellales > Pasteurellaceae > Testudinibacter > Testudinibacter crocodili. The sequence goes on along the minus strand of NZ_VDHF01000082.1, from coordinate 18,636 downwards.
TGGTTGGCAGCCAATGAAGAAATGGTGAATGCTACGATAGATGAAAACATACGAAAATAGTCGGGTTTAAAGTTGACTAAAATAGTCTGGTATGAAAGAATCAGCTCATAACATAATGATTGAGGATAGGCTATGAAATTGACATCTAAAGGGCGTTACGCGGTGACGGCAATGTTGGATATTGCGCTCCATTCACAACGTGGCGAAATCGAAATGCCGATTACGCTGGCTGAAATTTCAGATCGTCAACAAATTTCACTTTCCTATTTAGAACAGTTATTTGCAAAATTGCGCCGTTATGGTCTGGTCAAGAGTGTGCGTGGGCCGGGCGGCGGTTATTTATTGGGGATGCCGATTGATAAAATTGCGATCGGCATGATCATCGCCGCGGTGAATGAAAACATTACGGCGACAAAATGTAAAGGCAAAGGAAACTGTCAGGGCGGAATCACTTGTTTGACACACTCGTTGTGGGAGCAGTTGAGTGAGGAGATCGAGGATTTTCTGAACGGCATTACGATTGCCGATTTAGTGAATAAGCAGAATCAACGTAGTGCGTTAAAAAAACATTTGGATCAACAACCATTTCAAGTCGTCAGTCGTACTTAAAGTGCGGTTGATAGTGTTAATTTTTCAGGAGTGAAAATGAAATTACCAATTTATTTGGATTATGCGGCAACTTGCCCGGCAGACGAGCGAGTCGCTAAAAAAATGATGGAATTTATGACCTATGAAGGGATTTTCGGTAACCCGGCTTCCCGTTCGCACCGTTTTGGCTGGCAGGCTGAAGAGGCGGTGGATATTGCACGTAATCAAGTTGCAGATTTGATTGGTGCAGATTCAAGAGAGATCGTATTTACTTCCGGTGCGACTGAATCCGATAATTTGGCGATCAAAGGGGCCGCGCACTTTTACCAAACTAAAGGTAAACACATCATCACGTGTAAAACCGAACATAAAGCGGTGTTGGATACCTGTCGTCAGTTGGAACGTGAAGGATTTGAAGTCACGTATCTAGAGCCAGAAGCCGATGGTTTGGTCGATTTGGCAAAACTGGAAGCCGCAATGCGTGACGATACTATTTTGGTGTCGATTATGCATGTGAATAATGAAATCGGTGTGATTCAAGATATCGAAAAAATCGGCGATTTGTGCCGTGCGAAGAAAGTGTTATTCCACACCGATGCGACGCAAAGTGTCGGCAAAGTGGAGATTGATTTAAGCAAATTGAATGTAGATTTGATGTCGTTTTCCGGTCATAAACTCTATGGACCGAAAGGCATCGGCGGTTTGTATGTACGCCGTAAACCACGGGTGCGGATTGAAGCGATGATCCACGGTGGGGGTCATGAGCGCGGGATGCGTTCAGGCACATTGCCGGTACATCAAATTGTGGGGATGGGTGAAGCCTATCGGATCTGTAAGGAAGAGATGGCGACAGAAATTCCACGGATTAAAGCACTGCGTGACAGACTGTATAACGGTTTGAAAGATATCGAAGAAGTGCATGTCAACGGCTCATTGGAACAGCGTGTTGCTGGCAATTTGAACATCAGTTTCAACTATGTTGAAGGCGAGTCGTTGATGATGTCGCTGAGTGATTTAGCGGTCTCTTCCGGTTCTGCTTGTACTTCAGCAAGCCTTGAGCCGTCTTATGTACTGCGTGCCTTAGGCTTGAATGATGAATTGGCGCACAGTTCGATTCGTTTTTCTATCGGACGCTATACCACAGAAGAAGAGGTGGATTACGCCATCGAGTTGGTCAAAAAAGCAGTCAATAAATTGCGTGAACTGTCACCGTTGTGGGATATGTTTAAAGAAGGTGTTGATTTGAATTCAGTACAGTGGACAGCCCACTAATTAAGTAAAGAATAGGAGCAAGAAAATGGCATACAGCGAAAAAGTTATCGATCATTATGAAAATCCGCGTAACGTGGGATCATTTGATAAAAAAGAACAAAACGTCGGAAGTGGTATGGTCGGTGCGCCAGCTTGTGGCGATGTGATGCAGTTGCAGATCAAAGTCAGCGATAACGGCATTATCGAAGATGCACGTTTTAAAACCTACGGTTGTGGTTCGGCGATTGCCTCCAGCTCATTGATCACGGAGTGGGTGAAGGGGAAATCATTGGACGAAGCCGGTTCGATTAAAAACAGCCAAATCGCCGAAGAGTTGGAATTGCCACCGGTGAAAGTTCACTGTTCAATTCTGGCAGAAGATGCGATCAAAGCTGCAATTGCTGATTATAAAGCTAAAAATAATAAATAATACGACTCCCTACTTGGTGTTGTGCCAAGTAGGGTTTTCCATTTCAGAGTCATCTTTAGTAGTAGAATAAGGAAATGATATGGGTGTCAATTTAACTGAAAGTGCTGCCAATCGTGTACGGACATTTTTGCAAAACCGTGGCAAAGGGGTTGGTTTGCGTTTAGGGGTGAAAACATCGGGCTGTTCCGGTTTGGCTTATGTGTTGGAATTTGTCGATACGCTGAATGAAGACGATCAGGTGTTTGAACAACACGGCGTAAAAGTGATTATCGACAGTAAAAGCTTGGTCTATCTTAAAGGTACGCAATTGGATTTTGTAAAAGAGGGGCTGAACGAAGGCTTCAAATTTAATAATCCGAATAAAAAAGATGAATGTGGCTGTGGTGAGAGCTTTACGGTATAAAGTGCGGTTAATCGATCAGGAAACAGAATGCAAAACCCATTTGAACTTTTTAATCTAGCCGTTGAATTTAATCTCGATACCGCACTTTTATCTCAGCGTTATTTAAGCTTGCAAAAAGCTTATCACCCAGATAATTTTGCGACCTCCTCCAGTGCAGAACAATTGAAAGCAGTGCAGTATGCCGCTGAGATTAATGACGCTTACCAAGTGCTGAAAAATCCGATTCGTCGTGCCGAAGCGATTTTACAACTGAATTGGACACAGCCACTCAATCCGGAAGAGACGGTGAAAGACAGCGAATTTTTGTTGCAACAATTGATGTTGCGTGAAGCTCTGGAAGCAGCAGCTTGTAGTTGTGACGAAGATGAGATTGCGACCTTGCGCGATAAAGCTGAAGTCTTACGCCGACAACAATTACAGGCGATTGAAACAGCGATTCGGCAAAAAGGATGGGCGCAACTAAAACAGCAGATAGACCGTTTGAAATTTATTGAAAAACTGTTGTTGGAAGTAGAACAAATCGAAGATCGCTTATACGGCTAATGCTATACTAGCGGCTGTTTATAATACGAATAAGCGAACCTATGCCATACTAAAACCGCACTTCGCTTATTAGTTTTTTACTTTTACTCTTATTCTGATAAAAACGGAAATATAACATGGCATTACTTCAAATTGCCGAACCCGGGCAAACTGCTGCGCCACATCAACACCGTTTGGCGGTGGGGATCGATTTAGGTACGACCAACTCGTTATTGGCGACCGTGCGTAATGGTGCTAGCGAAATTTTAGCCGATGTGGACGGCAATGTTTTGATTCCTTCGGTCGTCAATTATGCGCTGGATAAACCGTTGGTTGGCTGTGCTGCCTTAACAAGGGCGGTTAGCGAACCGCAACAAACCGTAATTTCGGTTAAACGTTTGATCGGGCGTAGTTTAGTCGATGTACAACAACGTTATCCCAATTTGCCGTATCACTTTCAAGCGAGCGAAAACGGCTTGCCATTAATTGAAACCGCACAAGGCAATTTTAGTCCGGTACAAATTTCAGCCGATATTCTGAAAAAACTCAATCATCTGGCGGAGGCCCGTTTAGGCGGTGAACTGTCGGGTGCGGTGATTACCGTACCAGCATATTTTGATGATGCCCAACGGCAGTCGACCAAAGATGCGGCACGTTTAGCCGGTCTGCAAGTATTGCGCCTGCTGAATGAACCGACCGCAGCGGCGATTGCTTACGGTTTAGATTCCGGACAAGAAGGGGTGATTGCCGTCTATGATTTAGGGGGCGGCACTTTTGATATTTCTATTTTGCGGCTATCAAAAGGCGTGTTTGAAGTGCTTGCCACCGGTGGTGATACCGCACTTGGCGGTGATGATTTCGATCACCTACTTGCCGCTTGGATTGAACAACAATCGGGTATTGTTGCGACCAATAACATTGAACGCCGCCAGCTATTGGAAACAGCGATTGCGACTAAAGTACAATTAAGTGCAGAAAGTGCGGTCAAGGTGCAGTTTAAAACATGGCAGGGCGAAATCAGTCGCACCCAGTTTGATCAACTGATTCAACCGTTGGTGAAACGCTCGCTAATGGCGTGCCGTCGTGCGTTGAAAGATGCACAGGTCGGCCAAGAGGACGTATTGCAAGTGGTGATGGTCGGTGGCTCAACCCGTGTTCCGGTAATCCGTGAACAAGTGGGTGAATTTTTCGGTAAAACGCCGTTGACTTCAATTGATCCGGATAAAGTGGTGGCGTTAGGCGCAGCGATTCAAGCCGATATTTTGGTGGGTAATAAAACAGACGCCGATATGTTGTTGCTTGACGTGACACCGTTGTCATTGGGAATAGAAACCATGGGCGGTCTGGTGGAAAAAATCATTCCGCGCAACACCACTATTCCGGCCGCACGCGCACAAGAGTTCACCACTTTCAAAGATGGGCAAACCGCAATGACGGTGCACATCGTGCAAGGCGAACGGGAAATGGTGGCGGATTGCCGCTCGCTTGCCCGTTTCACCTTGCGTGGTATTCCACCGATGGTGGCTGGGGCGGCGCATATTCGGGTGACTTATCAGGTTGATGCCGATGGTTTACTCAGTGTGACTGCGATGGAAAAATCCACCAAGGTGCAGTCATCAATTCAGGTGAAACCGTCTTATGGTTTAAGTGAAAATGAAATCAGAGAGATGATTCATGCCTCGATCGAAAATGCTGAACTGGATATTGAAGCGCGCCGTTTGACGGAACAGCGTGTTGAAGCGAGCCGTGTGATCGAGGGCGTAGAAGAAGCTCTAAAGCAAGATCAACGCTTATTGTCTGCCGAAGAATTGGCGCAAATTGAAGCGCAAATCGACAAATTGCGACAACAGCTTGAACAACAAGACAGCGAGTTGATCAAGCAGGGAATTAAACAACTTGATATCGTGACCCGTGATTTTGCCGCTCGCCGAATGAATCAATCGGTGCGTAGCGTCCTGCAAGGTCACAGTATCGATGAACTTGAAAACAATTAATTATTAAAAAGGATTTAAGAAATGCCAAAGTTAATTTTTCTTCCTCATGAAAGCTTATGCCCGGAAGGAATGGTAGTAGAAGCCGAACGTGGCGAAAGCATTTTGGATGCTGCATTAAATGCGGGGATTGAAATTGAACATGCCTGTGAAAAATCATGTGCCTGTACCACTTGCCATGTGGTGGTGCGTGAAGGTTTTGACTCGTTAAATGAAAGTAGCGATCTGGAAGAGGATATGCTGGATAAAGCTTGGGGTTTGGAAATCGAAAGCCGTTTAAGTTGTCAAGCAGTGGTCGGCAATCAGGACTTAGTGATCGACATTCCACGCTACACCATCAATCACGCCAGAGAAGAACATTAATTCTAAAAGGATTTTCAAGATGAAGTGGCAGGATACGCAAGATATTGCATGGGCGCTATCGGAGTTATATCCCGATACTGATCCTAAAACCGTACGTTTTACCGATATGCACGCCTGGATCTGTGATCTAGACGGATTTGATGACGATCCGCAAAAATCTAATGAAAAAATCTTGGAAGCGATCTTATTGCTCTGGCTAGATGAGTTTGATGATTAGTCGCTTGGGCGCACTTACCTGAAGCGCTCGCCATTTTGAATAGGTTGGGGGTAGACCAACCTATTTTTCAGCTTAATTTTTAAACCGTAACTACTTTGCGTAACGCCGCACTTTCAAAGCATTTTTCCAGTAATGTCATCACTTTTGTTGCTTGTGCTATGGTGACGATCAGCGGGGCATTGGCGGTAATGGCGGCGTAGATATTGTCATAATAGGCAGCATAGCTCATGGAGGGGGATTCGATTTTGCCACGAAAGTGGATACCGTTGAGATCGGTGTTGAGTATACCCCAATCGGCTTCATCTTCCAGATTCCAGTTGCCGCGCGGTTCGATGCCTTGCGCTAGTCTGGATTCTTGAATGTCCATAGTTTGTTTGAGATACGAGCCGTGACGACCATGTAGAGCGAGATGTGGTGCTTTTTCGCGGACATATTTACTGGCGGTCAGTTCCACTTTTAATTGTGGGTAATATAGATAAATTTGGAAGTTATCATCGCTCAATGCTCCCTCGTGCTGATAGCGAATATCGGCAAACAGTGCTTGCGGCATACCGAAAGTATCCACCGCATGATCCAATAAATGTACCCCTAAATCATAGACTAAGCCAATGCCTTTTTCGCCGGTTTCTTTCCATGCTTTCGGATTTTTGTTGGCGCTGTAGCGGTCATACCGCACTTGATAGTCCACTATATCGCCAATCAGATTATTGGCGATGATATTTTTAACTGCTTGAAAGCCACTATCCCAGCGGCGGTTTTGGTAAGGTGAGAAGACAATTCCAGCTTCAGTAGCCAGACGACCTAATTCGATTGCTTCATCTGTGGTTACGCTGACCGGCTTTTCTACAATAATATGCTTGCCCGCCTTAATGGCTTGTTTTGCCAACGGATAATGCGTTAAATTCGGGGTGGTGATAATCACCAGATCAATCTCATCGGTTAACAGCTCGGCAAAATCCCGCACCACTTCCACATCAGGAATTTTCTGTTTGGATTTTTCACTGCTGCGTTCAAACACCTTTTTAATGTTAAAACGTGGATCAATCAGCAAAAAAGGGACATGAAAAACTTGAGCTGACATGCCGAAACCGGCAATAGCAACGTTAATGATAGGTTTCATTTTTCCTCCGATTATTTAATTCGTTCTAAATGTGCTAAAAGTGCGGTTGCTGGAATGCGCTGGATTTGGCGTAGACGTAGTAGTAAGAAAACCGATGCAAAGGTCAAGCATAATACAAACCCGATCCAAAAGCCTTGTGCTGCCAAAGGAGTACCAAGCCAGTCGGTTAAACCGCTGATGTAGCCGACCGGCATACCGATTACCCAATAGCACAGTAATGAGATTATCAAAATCGCTTTGGTGTCTTTATAGGCACGCAGCGCACCGCCGGCGATCACTTGGATACTGTCGGGAATTTGATAAGCCGCAGCAAACAGTAATAGAAAAGACGCCATCGCAATAACCTCTTGATCACTGACAAAAATCTGGGCAATTTGGCTGCGGAACAGCAGGGTTAAAATCGCGGTGGCTGTGGCAACAATCAGCCCTAGGCCAAGTGCGCTGTAGCTGACCTGTTTCGCACCTTCGACATTTTGTTCTCCTAAGCGCTGCCCGACTAAAATGGTGGTTGCCATTGAAATTGAGAGTGGCAACATAAAGACAAATGAACTGGTTTGCAGGGTGATTTGGTGGCTGGCAACCACATTGGCGCCCAGTGGCGCAATCAACAGTGAAACAATGGTAAACAAAGTGACTTCGGCGCATAACGTCAGCGCAATCGGCACGCCTAAATTGAGTAGTTTACGCAGCGTCAACCAGTCGGGTTTTTCTAAAAGTTGCGGGAACAATTTCAAGTCTTTTTGATTTTTTGCACGGTAGCAGTAGATCAAAATCATCAACATCATCAGCCAATTGACAAGTGCGGTAGCGATTCCGCAACCTACCGCACCAAATGCCGGTAGCCCTAGTTTACCGTAAATAAAAATATAATTCAGTGGAATATTCAGCAACAAACCGATAAAGCCGATCACCATTGCCGGCTTGGTTTTTGCCAAGCCATCATTTAAACCGCGAAAGTTGATCATCAACAAATACGGCACGATTCCGAATGCCATCGCCTGTAAATATTGGCTGGATATTGTCGCTAAGCGTGGTTCCATTCCCATAAAATCAACAATAACATAGCTGTTATAGATTAAAGCAAACAATGGCATGCTGATCAATAGTACGATCCAGATGCCTTGCCGTACTTGATGAGCAATCCGTTTGCGTTGTCCTGAACCGTTGAGATAAGCGATAGTTGGAGGCAGCGCCAGCAACAATCCATGCCCGAACAGCACCAACGGAAACCAGATGGAAGCACCGATCGAAATGGCTGCCATGTCAGCTGCACTGACACGCCCTGCCATAATCGTATCGATCATCCCCATCGAACTTTGCGCAATTTGTGCGATCAAAATCGGTAAGGCGATTTTAATTAATTGTCGCATTTCTATACGGTGTTGACCGTTTGCAGTGAACTTTAGCATAAATAAATTCTGCCTAATTTAGGAAAAAGATTTATAATCTGAGTGTTAATTTGAATAATAAATAACTCAAGAGAGCAAATATGTTTACAGGCATTATACAGGGTAAAGCCCGAATTGAATCAATTGAAACAAAAAAAGATTTTCAAACCCATATCATCAAAATGCCATCGGATTTATTGGACGGGTTGAAATTGGGGGCTTCAGTAGCACATAACGGGGTATGTTTGACCGTGACCAGAATTGACGGCGATTTATTGAGCTTTGACCTGATGCAGGAGACTTTGCGGATCACCAATCTGGGGGATTTGCAACCGGGAGACGAAATTAATATCGAGCGTGCGATGAAAATCGGTGATGAAATCGGTGGGCATATGCTCTCCGGTCATGTGTATAGCATGGCGCTCATCGAGCGGATTATCGAAACAGAGAACAACTATCAAATTTGGTTTCAACTGCAACAACCACAGCTGATTAAATATATTCTGACCAAAGGTTATGTCGCCATTGATGGCATCAGTTTGACCATTGGTGCGGTGGCAGAGAGCCGTTTTTGTGTCAACTTGATTCCGGAAACGTTGCAACGAACCATTATTGGACAGAAAAAAATTGGTGACAAAGTCAATATCGAAATCGACTCGCAAACTCAGGCAGTTGTGGATACGGTAGAGCGCTATTTAGACAGAAAGTAGCTGTGGTTTATATTCAAAGTGCGGTCAGACCGCACTTTTATCGGTGTCAATATTCCGTTTTGTCTTTGAATTCACACAAATCTTCGATAATACAGGCGCCACAGCGCGGTTTGCGGGCGATGCAGGTATAGCGCCCGTGCAGAATCAGCCAATGGTGCACGTCAACTTTGAATTCTTTTGGTACGACTTTTAGCAGTTTTTCTTCTACTTTCACCACGTCTTTGCCGGGGGCAAAGTTGGTGCGGTTTGACACCCGAAAGATATGAGTATCAACAGCAATTGTCGGCCAACCGAAAGCGGTATTCAGCACCACGTTTGCAGTTTTCCGCCCAACACCAGGCAGCGCTTCCAGCGCTTCGCGTGACTCCGGCACTTCGCCGTGGTGCAGATCCAACAGTAAGCGGCAGGTTTTGATCACATTTTCTGCTTTGCTGTTATATAACCCAATGGTTTTAATGTATTCTTTCAAGCCATCCACGCCTAAATCCCAGATCGCTTGTGCAGTGTTAGCAACCGGAAACAGCTTATCAGTGGCTTTGTTGACCCCTTTATCGGTAGCTTGCGCCGAAAGGATCACCGCAATCAACAGCTCGAACGGTGAGCTGAAGTTGAGTTCAGTGGTTGGTTTTGGGTTGGCGTCACGCAGGCGTGTTAGAATTTCAATTCGTTTTTGCTGATTCATACCGCACTTTATCCTTTTTTATTATCGATCAGGTTTTTCAGCGCCAAGATTAAGCCCAAGCCAATAAAAGCACCCGGCGGCAGAATTGCCAACAGAAAGCTGGTATCGACATGTAGAATCTCAAGGCGAAGTGCCTTCGCCCAACTGCCGAACAGTTGATCCAACCCGGCAAATAGCGTGCCACTGCCTAAAATTTCTCGCATTGCGCCCAGTACAAACAGGCTGCATGTCATGCCAAGTCCCATTGAAAAGCCGTCAAACATCGATGGTAATACTGCATTTTTACTGGCAAAGGCTTCGGCGCGCCCGATCACGATACAGTTGGTGACGATCAACGGAATGAAAATTCCCAATGCCAAATATAAGTCATAGACAAAGGCGTTCATTAACAACTGTACGCCGGTGACAGTTGCTGCGATAATCATCACATAAATCGGGATTCGGATTGCGTGCGGAATTGCGCGGCGGCACAGTGAAACGATGGAATTGGTGCAGATTAGCACCAACATGGTTGCCAATCCCAACCCAAGCGCGTGGGTAACACTGTTCGAAACTGCCAACAGCGGGCAAAGACCTAGCAATTGAACTAGGGTCGAATTGTTATCCCACAAGCCCTGACGAAAAATTCCTTGCCAATCAGTGTTGCTAACGACTGGCGTAATATCATGAATTTCAATTTCGCCAAGGCTGTTTTTTACTGTGGTTTCAGACATATTTCTTCCTCTTAATCACAAGCTGGAAATTGTGTTAGCGACGACCGTTTGAAGTCGGTGATAACCGTTAGCGCCGCTTGTTTTACCGCATTGACAACCGCTCTTGGGGTGATAGTGGCACCGGCAAATTGATCAAACTTGCCACCGTCTTTTTTCACTGCCCATTGCTGCTGGTTTTCCAGCGAGAATAGCTGCTGATCAAAACTGTAGATCCAATCGGATTTCTCTGCCTCAATTTTGTCGCCTAAGCCAGGGGTTTCTTTGTGATTTAATACCCGCACACCCAACACCGTTCCGTCAGGGCGGATGCCGAGCAAAATGTCGATCCGCCCGGAATAGCCTTGATTGGTGCTGGCTTTTATTGCATATGCGCTGATTTCGTCCTGTTTACGGGCGATATAAATCGCTTTTAAAAATGGGTAACGCTTTTGATCCGGTACGACACAAGCGTCGATTAAAGCATTATCAAAATAATCAGCCGGAATCACTTGGTTTAGCAGCTGTCGCTGCTGGTTTAACGCTGCGTTTTGAATACGATCACGGGTCAGCAGAAAAACACCGATTGAAAGTGCGGTGCAGAGCAGGGCGACAAATGCCAAAATGACGGCAGATCGAAATGTGGTTTTCAGCATCGCTCGTTCCTATTTGTTTAGGTTATTGACCCGGTAACCGTAAACTCGTGGTCGGGTGTAGTGATCGATTAACGGCACACTGATATTGGCCAGCAAAATCGCAAAGGCGACGGCATCAGGATAGTTGCCATAGTAGCGGATAATATAGATTAAAAAACCCACTAACGCACCAAATACCAGCTTGCCTTTCGGGGTGATTGACGCTGTCACCGGATCGGTGGCGATAAAGAAAGCGCAGAACATAGTGGCTCCGCTCAGTAGTTGTGCTAGCGGGTTTAGTGCGATCTGTGGTGCCAGCAGCCAGTTTGCTGCACTAAGCAGGGTTAAACTGAGTAAAAGTGCGGTCGGAATTTGCCAATGAATAATTTTTTTCCATAGCAATAACAAACCACCGAGCAAAAATGCTAGGTTGAGCTGCCACCAGCCAGTGCCCAGAAAATCGAACCACTGACTGCGGCTGAAAATGGGTGAGCGCAGAATGTTGTTTAGGGATTGTTGATTGTGCAAACCGCTCTTGATTGAATCCAGCGGAGTCGCTTGACTGATACCGTCAATGGTGCCGACCAACTGCAACAAGGAATAACCGTCGCTGCTGATGTCATTGAAAATCAGGCTGATACCATCATTCCAAGTCGGAGGCTCATGTAATAATGTAATCGGCGGCATCCAACTGGTCATTTGCAATGGGAAGGAGATCAATAGCACCACATAACCGACCATCGCCGGGTTAAATGGGTTTTGCCCTAAGCCGCCATACACATGTTTGCCAAGAATCACGGCACAAAAAGTACCGATTAAAATAATCCAGTAAGGGGCGTAGGGCGGAATTGCGACCGCCAAAATTAAGGCCGTTAAAATTACACTGAAATCGGCAACATAAAAGAAAATGGGTTTGCGGCGCAACAGTGTCACCACGAGTTCTAAGCCGTAGGCAAAACTGGCTGCCAATACGATTTGAATCAGCACGCCTACGCCAAAATAATACCACTGCACAGCAATCGCAGGCAGCATCGCAGCAATCACCCACAACATAAAACGGGCAGTTAAATTGCTGGAGTGAGTATGCGGGGAACTGGTCATTTTAAACATATTTTTCCCTATAATTTGTCAATATTGCTGATAGCACTATTTTGTTGCGCCGCTTTTTTGGCTTTGGCTCGGGCAATGGCGGCGGCAACTGCTGCTTTGCGTGGGTCATCGGTTTCGGTGACCGCACTTGGCTTAGCTTCTGCGCTATTTGAGGTTGGATCTACCGGTTGAGTGGCGGCTTTTTTGGCTTTGGCTCGGGCAATCGCGGCGGCAACAGCGGCTTTGCGTGGGTCATCACTTTCACTGACCGCACTTGGCTTATTCTCTTCGTTGTTTGAAGTTGGACTTAGCGATGGAGTGGCAGCTTTTTTAGCTTTGGCTCGGGCAATAGCGGCGGTAACAGCGGCAGATTTTGGTTGTGTTTCATTGCGTTTTGTATCATTCGTTGGCTCATCATGCTGGTCGCTAATCGCACTTTCAGGTCTAGCGAGTTGCGCTTGTTCTCTAGCCTGACGTAGCGCTTTGCGTTGTGCGATCAAAGCACGATTGTCCGGTACAATTTCCCCATTGTCGCTGATAATAGGTTGTGGTGTCGAATGATTTTGGGCTTCAGCATCGGCTTGTGCGGCTTTTTTAGCTTTCAAACGTTCAAGAGCGGCTTTGACCGGATCTTGCCCTTTTTGCTGCGCAATCTCTTGACGGCGTTTTTCTGCCGCCTGCTGTGCCCGCAATTCGCGCTGCTGTTTCTCTTTCAACAAGCGTGCTTCACGCTGTTCAAACCGCACTTTGGCTTCTTCCGCTAAGCGTTCTTTATGTTTAATCTCAGCTATCTTGGCTTTTTCCTGACGGAAATATTGAATCAGTGGAATATTGCTCGGACAAACATAAGCGCATACGCCGCATTCAATACAGGAGCTGAGGTCATATTGCTCAGATTTTTCATGATCTTCACTGCGTGCAAACCAATATAATTGCTGTGGCAGTAGTTGTACCGGACAGGCATCAGAACAGCTGGAACAACGGATACAGCTCTGTTCCGGCGGTGGTGGCGCATATTCGAAATGATCCGGTGCAATCAGGCAGTTGGTCATTTTGGTGACCGGTGCTTGTGGATTTGGTAGAATATAGCCCATCATCGGACCACCAACAAAAATTGGTAGACGAGAATCTGACTGATAATTCACCTGTTCGAGCAAGGCGGCAATCGGCGTTCCTAAACGAACCCAGTAATTGCGTGGTTGTGGGATTTTATCACCCGTTAAGGTCACGACCCGTTCAATTAATGGCTCGTCATCGAGCACCGCTCTTTTAATCGCAAAAGCAGTGCCGACATTATGCATTAAAATCCCTAATGAAGAAGAACGGGCATTTTTTGGCACTTCCAATCCAGTTAAAATTTGAATCAGCTGTTTGGACGCTCCAGAGGGATAAATCGTCGGAATCACCCGCAAATCGATATCATTTGCGCCTTGTAAGGCGTGCTTCACCGCTTGAATCGCTGCGGGTTTATTGTCTTCAATCGCGAAAATCACCTTTTCTGGACGGGTCAGATAGCGCAGAATACGGATACCTTCCAGCATTTCAGCGGTATAATCTTGCATCAGACGATCATCACAGGTGATATAAGGTTCACATTCAGCACCGTTGATAATCAACAATTTAATGCCGCTGGTGACATGACGGATTTTATTGGCACTGGGAAAAACCGCACCGCCAAGACCAGCGATGCCGGCTTGATAAATACGGGTGAGCAGCTGCTCAGCGCTGAAGGTCATAAAATCATCAGGCAAAGTGCGGTCACGCCACTGATCGGCACCGTCGGCTTCCAAGACTAAAATGGGTTCGGACAAGCCCGATGGGTGGTTGGCGGGATAGTTGCCAATATCAATAATTTTCCCGGATGTTGGTGCATGAACCGGCAGTTTGCTGAAGTGTTGGCTGTGGGTCAGCGCTTGTCCTTTCAGCACCTTGTCCCCGATATTGACGAGCAGTTCCGCTGCTTCGCCGACATGCTGTTTCAGCGGAATATAAAAGCGTTCACCGCACTGTTCGCCGTAGGCAATTCGTCCAATCTTTTTCTGATTGGATTGGGATTTCATCTCGGCTGGATGAATACCGCCGGGGAATTGCCAGAGGCGATTAGCATTGATGCGTTCAATAATATCAGTCATGCCGCACTCCAACGCTGTTGTGAGCAGTAATCGTGTTTTTTTGATTGATATTCAAGATTGGAATCACCAGTTTTGGATCAAATTTCCAGTTCCAGTGGTCGATGTCAGTTTTGATCGGTTCCATGGTAATACAATCGGTTGGACAAGGCGCAACACATAATTCGCAGCCGGTGCAGAGATCGGCAATAACAGTGTGCAGCGTTTTGTTTGCGCCGATAATGGCATCGACCGGACAGGCTTGAATGCATTTGGTACAGCCAATGCACATATCTTCATGGATAAAAGCGACTTTGACTTCAGGCGCACCTTCATCAAAATCGGTTTTTGGCACCTCAACGCCCAGCATATCAGCCAGTTGTACCACCAGCGGTTGTCCACCGGGTACACATTTAGTGATGATGTCGCCGTTGGCAATTGCTTCAGCATAAGGTCGGCAGCCGGGGTAACCGCATTGTCCGCATTGACTTTGTGGCAAAATAGCATCAATTTGATCGACAATTGGATCACTTTCTACTTTCAGTTTAATCGATGAAAAACCGAGTACTGCGCCAAAAATTAAGGCGAGAAAAGCAATAATGATCAGCACCCAGTGAAGTGCGGTTAATTGACTGAAGAGTTCCATCAGTTCGGCACCAGTCCAGTGAAACCCAAAAATGCCAGCGACATCAGTCCTGCGGTGATCAGTGCAATCGAAGCACCACGAAATGGTGTTGGCACGTCAGCGGCGCTCAAGCGTTCACGCAGTGCCGCAAATAGCACCAACACTAATGAAAAACCTAAGGCGGCACTGAAACCATACAATACTGACTGCACTAAGTTATGCGCAAGATTGATATTCAGCAATGCCACGCCGAGCACCGCACAGTTGGTGGTAATCAATGGCAAAAAGATACCGAGCAGTCGATAAAGTGCCGGGCTGGTTTTGTGGATCACCATTTCGGTAAATTGGACAACGACAGCGATGACTAAAATAAAGACTAAAGTGCGTAAAAATTCAGCGCTTAGCGGCAGCAAAATATAACGATCAATCAAATACGAGCAAAGGGAGGCAACCGTCAACACAAATGTTGTTGCCAGTCCCATACCGATTGCAGTTTCAATTTTTTTTGATACGCCCATAAACGGACAGAGTCCTAAAAATTTGATTAGGACAAAGTTGTTGACAAGTGCGGTACCAATCATTAATAAAAGGTAATCAATCATAATATTTCAACTGAAAAAAACAGAGCGATATTATCCCCGTTTCTCTAATGAAGAACAATACTTAAAACAGATTAAATTCTAGCCTTCTAACATCAGAGGCGGCGGTAGTGGCTCGGATTCTCCCAAAAAATAAGGGCCTTTTTCGGTTAACAGATCCCAGATCATGTAAAGACGTGCGAAAAATTCGCGTACTCTGACGCTGTAATGACCGCTTGGATATTCCGCCACATAGCAAATAGCATCGATATTGTAGTATTGGGCGATAAATAAGGCCCGTTCACAGTGGAATTTTTGTGAAACAATAGTGATGGAATTGGCGTGGAAAATGGTTTTGGCGCGGATCACTGAATCCAGGGTACGAAAACCGGCAAAATCCAAATACATAAACTCACTGTTAACGCCAAGTTTGCGCAGATCATAAAACATGTTGCGTGGCTCGTTGTATTGTGGAGTGCGATTATCTCCACTCAACAATAAATAATCCACTTTATTGTTTTTTATCAATTGCTGTGCAGCCAGTAATCGGTTGTAATAAAACAAGTTAAGTGAATTATCGCTAAAATAGCGTGAGGTTCCCAACACTAGCGCATAAGGGCGGTGCGGTACGGCGTTTATGTCATCATAGATATTTTTTCGCACATAAAAGCCGATCAATTGATCAGTCAATAACACCAGAATAGCAAAAAATGAGAGAAAAAAGGCTACATATTTTAAAACGGGTGATAAAAACCGACAGATGCCCATACAACGGTGTCCATGGGGGGACAGCGTTGTCGACGGAGGTGTTGAGTTTTTTTTCAATAGCATATAAATTGCTCACCCTTATGTGTTTTTATCGTTAGGACACGAGAATGACAGCCATTTCAGGATAATTGCCAGCTTATATCGGATTCTACTTAAGCATATCATTTGAAAAGTAAAAACCGTTTCGATTATTTTAGCAAGATTGCGCAGCCAGCGCCAAGACAAAATTAGTTTACCGCTTGCGATGGCCGCTTTCTTGGTAAGTAATGTATAAAATTGAAAAAATAATCAGGGCGGCACCCAGCCACAAGCGTCCCGGCGGTTGTGCTTGAAAAATAAGCCAGCCCGCCAATACATTTAGTGGTAATTTCAAAAAATCAAAGGGCTGCAAATAGGCAGCGTCTGCTAAATTATAGGCTTTTGCGATTGCCAATTGTGCGATCGCAGTTAAGAATCCCAATAAAATCAAATAGCCTAGTTGCATAATATCCGGCGAAGTGAATTGTGAAGATTGTAATACACTGAGTAAATTAAACGGCGTTATCAGAATGAACAGGTATACCACAATGGTAGTTGGTGATTCGGATGAGGACAGTTTTTTGACCATTAAAGAATAAATGGCCCAGCAAAGTGCGGCAGCAAGTGGCAAAAGTGCAACTGGGTTAAAATCTTCAGACCATGGTTTTAAGATAATCATCGCACCACAGAAGCCGAACAAGGTTGCGGTGATTCGGCTAAAACCAACTTTTTCTTTTAAAAATAGTGCGGCGCCCAAGGTCGCAAACAGCGGTGAAGTCATAATCAAGGCGATGCCTTGCCAAATTGGAATCGGGTAAATTAATGCACTGATCCAGCATTGAATTCCAATAACGGAAATACCGACTCGCAGAATATGTAGCCACGGATGCTGAGTTTTTAGGGGTTTTAAGCCGGCTTTGAATAGACTAGGTGCTAAAAATAGCAGTGCAAAAAGGTATTGATACAGCGCAACAGAAGCGGAGTCGATGGTACTATTCGCCCCTAGAATTTGAGTTAAGGTATTGATGACGGCAAACACAAATCCGGCAAGAATCATTGCCAGTGCGCCTTTAACGGGATGATGTAGCATAATCGTTGCGGTTAGGAAAGAGTACAGCAAGCATACCGATAAGTGACAAAAAATCAAGTGGCAGCGGTAGACGATAAACGGCAAAATATAGATGGATATAAATCTAGATGTTTAGATGGCTAAAATTGCTTGACAAGTATTTTATGGATCGGTAATTTATGCAAAAACTCAAACAAAATAACCAAAATACAGTGATCTTAAGGTAGTTATGGCGGTCAAATCAGCTCGGCTCTTCACGGATAATTCGCTCAATTTGCTTTTGGGTGGGCAGCTCAAACATATTGATATTGCATATCAAACCTATGGGCGCTTAAATGCGGAGAAAAGTAATGCGATTTTGATTTGTCATGCATTAACCGGCGATGCTGAGCCATACATTGAGCCACAGCAAACAGATGGTGAACAGAAAGGCTGGTGGCAGAATTTTATGGGCGCAGGACTGGCACTCGATACGGATCGCTATTTTTTTATCTGCTCCAACGTGCTCGGTGGCTGCAAAGGCAGCACCGGCCCTTCTTCTATTAATCCTTCGACAAATAAGCCGTATGGCAGCCAATTTCCAGCGATCACCATCCAGGATATTGTAAAAGTTGAAAAAGCATTATTAGATGAATTGCAAATACCGCACTTACATGCGGTGATTGGTGGCTCGTTCGGCGGTATGCAGGCGACCCAATGGGCGGTAGATTATCCGGATAGGGTGGCAAGGGTGGTTAATCTATGTTCATCTTTATATTTCAGTGCTGAAGCTATTGGTTTTAACCATGTAATGCGCCAAGCAATTGTTGCAGATCCTCATTTCAATAATGGTGATTATTATGCGGACAAGGCACCGGAGCAAGGACTGGCGGTTGCCAGAATGTTAGGTATGCTGACCTATCGCACCGATATTCAATTGAATAAAGCCTTTGGACGAGCACAGAAACAGTCGCCCGATTATTTCGGTGATTATTTTCAAGTGGAATCTTATCTGAGTTATCAAGGCAAAAAATTTCTTGATCGTTTTGATGCCAACAGTTACTTACACTTAACTCGCGCACTCGATTTATATGATCCAGCGATGAACTACAATAACGATATCAAAAAAGCACTTAGCAGAATCAAGGCACGTTATACCTTGGTGGCAGTGGCAAATGATCAATTATTTAAAGCACCAGATATGCATAAAAGTAAACAATTGTTGCAA
Organism: Testudinibacter crocodili; assembly: GCF_006228025.1. Taxonomy (NCBI): domain Bacteria; kingdom Pseudomonadati; phylum Pseudomonadota; class Gammaproteobacteria; order Pasteurellales; family Pasteurellaceae; genus Testudinibacter; species Testudinibacter crocodili. The sequence goes on along the minus strand of NZ_VDHF01000082.1, from coordinate 185 downwards.
GAAACGGGTGTCCAGTTGGATTATCATGAATTCTACTCCGATTTTGGACATGATGCATTTTTGGTCGAATACGAGCTTTTTGAATCGATGATTCGTAAAGGAATATTATAAAAGTTATTATAAAAGTTATAATAAAATATCAGAGTGGTCTTAACGATAACTAATAATATTTTGCAACTCAAGGT